>CAOJLW010000156.1 GCA_948438565.1 uncultured Lachnospiraceae bacterium
CGATCATAGAGATTAAGTGGAACGATGCGTTTCAATCTATTCCCTATTACCGCTATGGCGACGATGAGGAGTCATTTTTTAACGATTGGGATACAAGGAAATCGCCGTATGCGATTATCGAGGGACAGGCGGCTACATTTTTAATTCCAATGAAAGACAGAAACAATATCATTGATAAGCAGGGAAAGGACAGTGCGTATTCCTTCCATACGATCGACGGTATGCTGGAGTGGTATGCGGGATTTGTTACACAGTACGATGCGTTTTCGGGGCTGGATTTTTATACGGACGATCCTTCCTGTCAGAACGTGAGGGCAAAGTTTTTCATTAAGGCGAACCAAAACGGCGTGGGTCTGGCCTATTACGGCGGGGATCACAGCGCGAACAATGACGATAACCTTGGCGATTATCTGTGTAAAAACTGGGTTTCCCTGCATGAATTTGGCCATGGATATGAAGGGAATATTGCCGGGCAGGAGTATTCCTTTGTAGAAAGTACAAATAATATCATGGGTTTTTACTATGAGCTGACTTATCGTCCCAAAACAGATTTTGGATGGCTGTTAGGGGGCGCAAAGGGCGACGAGGCGCAATGGGTTGAGGAATACAGAAAGCTTGGGAAGCAGTCAGAGGAGTTAAGGAACAGCGTATCGTCGTTTGACGAGCCGGGCAAGGATACGTCCGGCCCGGTAATTGACCACAGGAACAGGCTCTTTATGTTTACAAACGCGCTGGACGCATTAGGCCCGGAAAAGACGACGGCGGCTATGCATTCGCAGTTCCGTAGACATTATTATGAGAATAATGTGCGTCCGTCTTCGGGTTACGTGATACTGGACAGTTTTAGCCATGCGGGCGGTTATAATATGGTGCCTTATTTTGACGGCTGGCATATTACCGCGGCGGAAGAGCTGATAGAGGAAATCTATGACGAGGATTTGCCAATGCTTTATTATCTTAGGAACCTTATCCCAGATGACGAAGCGGCAGAAGCAGCACGCCAAAAATTATCTGAAAAAAGGATTGCAGAGGGCAAAGAGAAGTTAAACGGTATTTACAGTTTAGTCTGCACAGACGATATTGCAGGTCTTGAAGAAAATTACAAAAGCAATGTAAAGCTTTCTGTATCTATTGACGATTTGTCAAATATTGTTAGTAAAAACATTCTAATTAAGAATGGGGAAAAAATAGCGGCAAGAGTTCCAATTGAGGCGGGCAAGACGGAATACAATATCGAGATTCCGGTGGGAATTTACGAAGTTGAGCTTCCGGCGCCAAGGGAGGCAGGTTATCGGTATGAAAAGGAATACCTGGTTGCTGCGGCCAATATTGGCGATTACGCCGGGACTTTTGTGGAAAAGGAACTTTCCTATACGAAAATCACCGGGGATCCGCTTGTTGAAGACGTATCATTTTGGTTAAATGGATTTTCATGGCATGTCGTTGACTTTATCTTGGATACAGAAGAAGGTAAACTAAACTGCAGGCTCAATGAGGGAACGCCTCATAGCGGCGTAGATGAGGCGCGTTATATTCAGATTACAGTCCAAGACCCGGATGGAAATGAATTGTGGGACCGTACGATGGCAGGAACAGTGAAAAATGAGCGTATGGACAATGAATTTGATTTTCCGGTTGGTTCCAAGTTAATCATTTATCACCATGAGAATAAGCTGCAGTTTGACAGCAAATATACAAAGAAGGATCTTAGAAATCTGTTTTTTAAGGCGGATAACGTTAGCAAGACATATACTTATGTAATGACAGAGTATGGGCTGATGCCAGAGTGGTTTAGTGAGGCTCAGAGGAAAGAGGCATATTTTTCTCTGTTATGTTCCTATTCGGATTATCTGATAGAGAACGTAATGACGGAGAGCGATATTGCAAATGAGGGAAGGCTTAATAATTTAAAACAGCCAATTCGAATTGCTTATAATAAGCTGGACGACGCGGCAAAGGAAGAATACGACCGTTTGTATGGACGCCTGCTTGGCCATGAGCAGGTTTTGAATGAGTATGACAAGATTGACTTGTCTCTTTTGACGGGTACGGCAGACAGTTCACAGGGCGGTGAGGGACCGGAAAAGGCTCTGGATGGAAAGGACGATACTGCGTGGCATACGTCGTATGGCGGTAATTGTATTACTGATAAAAAAAATACTTACACAATTACGCTGGCAGAACCAAGAAATGTCAGCAGACTGGAATATGAGCCGAAAGATGGAGAGAACGGCCGTATCCTAACTTATAAGCTGGAGTACAGCACGACAGAAACAGGCGATAATTTCCAGCCGGTGAAAGCTTCTCGTCTGCCTGCGTGGGCAAATGACGGAAGCAGGAAGAGCGTGGATTTCGAAGCCCAAAATGCAAGGCGGATACGGATTACCGCCCTGACTACGGCAGGAGCCAAAGACGACTCTGGGAATGGCAAGTTTATGAGCGCTAAGCATTTATGGCTTTATGAGAAGCATGAAAGGAAGCCGGCGACAAGCTATTTGTCAGATCTGGAGCTTGGAATGGGATCAAACGCCCAGCCGGATAAAAAGAATAAGACTGTTACGCTGTTGGGCGGCAGGGAAGTTACGGCGGATTTTATCGGAAAGGAATTTGATACGTTTACGGCTAAAGTTTCGCTTGCAGAAGCAAATGTGGGCGATAGCTTTAAGATTTATAACGGGGAGGGCGAAGGATCAAAACTTTTGTATCAGTTTGAAAAAACAGACAGAGATACGGAAGAGGAGTTTGCACTAGAAGTTTCGGGAATTCGGAAACTGAGGTTTGAAGTCTCTGGCGGAAAGGCTGTGCTTTCTAACGCGAAATTTGGTAATCAGGATCACAAGAAAAATATCTATATGGTAAAAGGCGATACAGGCGCAGTGTCTGCAAATATGTCTTTAAATTCGTCGGTAGTAGGGCTGACGGAGTGGAATTCTTTAAACAGTGCAGTCGCAGCAGTAGATGAAAATGGAATCATTACAGCGGCTGCGAAAGGAAATACGGTGATTCGTGAGCAGACTGGCGATAAGGATCCTTTGGAATGCAGCGTATATGTAGGAAATACCTTAGAAGAGGTTATCCAGGCAATCAAGACGATTCAGTCCGCAAAGAAGAGAGAGCTTAGCGGATATAAAGATGCCGGTCAATACAACGCTGAGGGCAAGGTTTTGCTGACAGCAGAAATTAACGCTGGATGCGAGGCAATTGACGCGGCAATGAATGTTTCCGGGATTGAAGCCGCTTTAAAAGAAGCAAAAGAAAAGCTGGATGCGATTGCGGATATCATGGATCAAAAGGCAGAAGAACTGCGGCAGAAAAAGGAAGAAGCAAAGCAGGAGTTATCGGATTATAAAGATTCTGCAGATTATCGTAAAGAGCAAAGACAGGAGTTAAAACGGGCGATTGCAGAGGGATGGCTTTCGATTAGCCAGGAAGAGACTTTAGAAAATGTAGAAGAGGCGCTTGCAAATGCGAAAAAAGCGTTGGATTCCATTTTGACCGATTGGCAGATGACAAGAGAAGAGCTTAGGACAACGCTCACAGACGTCCGCAGGCGTATAGAAAGCCTTGAGGAAAGCGATTATAGCGAGGCGGCATGGGAGAGGCTGCAGACGAAGATGTCAGAAGCGGATATTCTTTTAAATGACGAGGATGCAGAGATTTCAGAGTTAAAAGCTGGTAAGACTGATTTGCTTGCGGCTTTACAGGTGCTTCTAAAGCCGCAGGAAGTAAAAGATGCAGAAACGGCTTTGAAGAAAGTAATCGACGAATATGCAGGGCTTGTGCAAAGCGATTATCAAGCCGAATCCTGGACGGCGTACCAAACGGCGTTAGCAGAAGCCAGGAAATATCTGCCGGGCGGCGAAAACGAGCAGTTCACGAACCCAGATCTTATTTTAGAGGCAATCGCTGCATTGACAGAGGCAAGAGAGGCAATGGAGCCGTATGTATTTGTCCTTGACGGCGACTGGGAAGAAGGGCTCCGCGCTGCTGACACCGTTACCCGTATGGAGGTCATAGACGGGAAGATGAATTTGACCGGAATAGGAGGTAATAATGATCCGGCTACATTTGTGTGTACAGAGACGTTTGATTTTTCAAAGGATGGATTTTTTGAATTTGATTTAGAAAATTATACAAGCGAACGGTTCGGCGTGTATCTGGATTATTCAGTAGACGATAATTTTGGATGCGGTTTGTGCATGTTTACTGAGGGCACGTGGAAAGCGCAGGATTATGAAACGAAAAGCAAAGATCATTATTATGGAGCAAGCGAGATAAAAGCGCCGCAGTCTCCGGAACAAAAGCAGCATGTCAAAGTGGTATGGACGGCCGAAGGAAAATATAGCTTGTATATTGACGGGAAAATGGCTTTCGAAAATTTGGACGGAACTAAAAATGCGGATGGAACGCTGAAAAAGAGCCCGCAGGGAAAAATTGCTTTTCGGAGGGCGCGGGGCGCTATGGTTACCGTCAGCAACATTCGTCCGCTGAAACGGCAGATGCTTGTGAATCCGTCTGCAATAAATGCTGTAACGGCAAAAGCGCCTATAAAACTAAGTACGCAATATAGGAGCATAACAGATCAGGGAACAAAAGCGGCATGGAATTCATCGAATGAGGATGTGGCATATGTTGACCGCATAGGAAATATATACTTTGTTGCTCCGGGTGAAGCTGAAATTACGGCAACGGCTACACTGTCAGACGATTCTACGCATACCGCGGAGAACGTTAGAGTAAACCTGCCTTCTGAGATAAATGCAGAAAAGGCAGAGGATTCAAGAAACGATGAATTAATTAAAAACGCATGGGCGAATACAAACGCGAATTCCGGTTCGGATGGGCCGGCTTCTTATGCCATAGATGGAAATATTAATACGAAATGGCATTCCCAGTATAATGGATTTGCCGTGTCAGAAAACAAGCCGGCGAAGTTGACATTTGAGTTTGCGCATGATTTGGCATTTAGCAATCAGATCCGGTTTCTGCAGAACGCAAGCACAGGAAATGGTTTTGTTAAGAAGTATCAGATTGTAGTCGGCGACGAATATGATGTAAAGACACATGAGATTGTCGACTGTAAGGAGTCAGGTATTCAGAGGACGGAAGGAACTATTGTAGATGGAGGGACTGACTGGGTGACAGTAACGCTTCCGGAATCTAAGGATACAGGCGGCCGGCTTGGACGTTATCTGCAGATTAGGATATTGGAAGGACATAACAATTTCGCATGTATTAGGGAAATTGCAGCCAGCTTCCAAAAGAATTTTGCAACTGATACAGACGAGCAGAGTTTTTTGCTTGCCAATGGGCAATATATAGCAGCAATAAAGGATTTAGAAGGAAAGATTTTAGAAGCGGAGAATGCAGACCGTAAGGATTATACGGAAGAGAACTGGCAGGCATTACAGCAGGCTGTCACAGAAGCAGAGCAGGCTCTGGACAGCGGAGCGGATAAGTCAGTTCTGGAAGAGAAGGAGCAGGCTTTGTCGGCAGCGCTTTTAGATAAAGAATCCCAGCAGCAGATAGCCATAACTTTTAACTGGAACTTTGATGGGGCTAATGAAGAGCGGCGTTATGCTGCGTCAGGCACAAAAGTGACTG
>CAOJLW010000157.1 GCA_948438565.1 uncultured Lachnospiraceae bacterium
AGATTGA
Organism: uncultured Lachnospiraceae bacterium; assembly: GCA_948438565.1. Classification (GTDB taxonomy): domain Bacteria; phylum Bacillota; class Clostridia; order Lachnospirales; family Lachnospiraceae; genus Roseburia_B. The sequence goes on from CAOJLW010000157.1 coordinate 8, forward strand.
GCGGAAATACACGGTTTTATCCTTATCCATCCAAGTAATCCGCCCTTGCCAACTGCTGTTTTGTCGATGCTGTACACGGATAATAAACGTCCCCAAATCACCGTGTTTACTGAGTAATTCTTTGTCGCTCATAATTTTTTTCCTCTCTTTCCTATTTTTACCTTGCCGCAGCGCACCCTGGAAGATGCGGTCATTTGTCGTTGGATGGGGAAAATTAATTGAATCATAAAATGCCTCCAGCTCAAAGAGCAGATCCTCAATCGTATAAACCACCACCGGCTCCTGTTGATATGCATGATAAAACCGCGTATGAAGCTGCTGCCCTCTTATACAATCAACACACAAGATCACGCCGTTTGGCGTCCCTATGTAGCATTGAGATTTTTCCATTTTGATTACACCTTCTTCTCCCCCGCAATCTGTCTTTCCTGCTGCGGTGTACAAATTACACTGTTGACATAATATTGGATCCCGATACGCTGCCGCCCTACCATAAAATGATAACGGATACGGTTTTGCAGGATCTCACAATTTTCACGCGTCGTATTGATTAAAAGCACCAGATACTGCCCCTTGCCATATTGGTTGATAGCGTCGCTGCGGCGCACAGACTGACGAATCGCGCTGCCTAACCTTTCCGACAATTCGTCTAACATCGAGCCTTCACCAACCGGATTGCCCTTACCGTCCACTACCGTGCAGAGCATTAAAAACACGGACTGCCCGCCTCGTTCCATTATCCGCTTGACCATTTGATAAATACCCTGAAATACCGGATAAGTGCAAAAATATCCGCCTGGCATAGAATCCCCGTCTTTGGAAAGCTTCGCCTGAATATCGTCCAGTACGGCATAGTGATGCCGCATTTGTGCGCCCAGTTTATTTAAAAGTTCCAACATACGCCCGGAAGGACGCAGTCCCTGCTCCAACATATAGAGCTCTACGGTATCATCATAAAGCTTCCTGGCATCCTCATAACGTCCCAACGCCACTAAGGCCTCCATCGTAACGGTTTCCCAATCTGCCAGGGGATTGATCTTGGCCGCATAAAGGCCAAGCTGCTCCATCTGAAAATAATCCTGTGCGTCCTGTAACAGCGCAACCGCTTCTTCCACACAGGCACAAAAAAGATTCCGATACCGTCTGGCCTCCTGGACTGCCCATACCATCCCGGTCTGTGTGCCCAAAAATTCCCCCGTATAACAATGGCAGGCGTTTAAGTATAATTTCAGCTTTTCTTCCGGATCCGTCGCTTCCAACGCCTCTTGATAATAGCGATCCATTTCCGCCGTATCTATGACGATTGGAACCTGATCCGTCCAATAAAATATTCCCTCTCGCTGTTCCATATAATTGACATCCGGCAACCCGACCGCTTTCAGCTTTTTTTTAGCATTATAAATTACGCTCCGCATCGAATGGTGTGGATCGGCAACTTCCCTGTCTTCAAACAGATTTTTCTCAAGTTGATCACGGCTAATGCCGTTTTTTCCATAATGCAAAATCATCTGCATTAAATAGATAAACTGGGTTTCACTGGACTTAGAAGAACCGGTAATGGATCTGCCGTCCCAAGTCATGGAAAATCCTCCAAACATCTTTACATACAAAACCATACTATCCACTGTCTGCCCCCATATCCCCTGTTTTTTTAACTCTGCCCCAAAAGCATTCTTATGGAACTGTATCTGCCGTAAATGGGACGCCGCCAGCGCTTTCCACCGGAACCAGCTTTCCATGCAGGACGTCCCTGGCATTGTCAAACACATAAGCACAAGTAGACAGCAGAACATAGCGGCTGTCCGCTTCCAGCTCCACATCCGCCTGAAAATTGGATTTTGCCGCCGCATCCTGCAAATACTGCGTAAATTCCTCGCCTGATTCCTTAAAAATAGTATACGTATCGGAATAAGCCGAAACCGTATAACCGCTCCACAAAACAATTTTATAATCCTGCTCCGGCGTCAAAAGCCACATCACTGGATGCTGCTGATAAAATGCCGGATCGCTCCAATTTGATAAAATGGCAAACATGGATTTATTTTTCATATGATGTCCATAAATAATCGTATTGGCGTCTGCAAAACCCGAACGATTGGACGCTTCTACAAAAATAGATCCCGATGCGGCATACTCTCCGTCAAATGTATGGTGCAAATAGTAATCGTTATCCTCGCCCTGCATCACCGGATAGTCAATCACCGTCCCTTCACAATAGATCCAGCCTGTAATATCCGGATTGACCTGCTTTAACGCTTCAAAATCCACCACAAGCGGGGCAGTTTCCGAAACGCTATCAGTTTCAGAAGCCTGCCCATCCGCTATGGCCGTATACTGTTTGGCAAGGCCGTTATACAAACTCTCACTGACCCGGTATTGCCAAAGCGTAAATGCAATCACGCCCGAAGAACCCAAAAACACAATCAGCAAGGCCGATAACAGAAGCCTTCTTATCCTTTTTTTCATATTCAACCTATTTCCCTATCTCCGCATCTAAATGTTCATAGAGCAGCCGAATCAATTCCAAAGCGCTCCGGAACCTGATATTTACCATCCCATTGCTTCCTTTTGCCGTCACTTCGCCCTGCATACTGCCATGCTCGCGATAATAAAACGAAACCGAAAACGAAACCTTCCCTCCCGGAAGATTTGTTATAAACTCCCGACCATCTTTTTCTGGCATATCCTGTCGTAAATCCTCGAAAAAACGATACGACTTGCCGGAAAAGCTCCGTCGCTCCAAAGCCGCTTTTGGCGCAGACAAGATATCCATCATATCATCCATCATTAGCAGCATCTGGTCAAATCCGCGAAACGCGTATACCCGTTTATATACCGGTTCCACAAACACGCCCTCCGGAACGCGACTTTCATAAGACTGGATATGTATGGACATCACTGTGCCGCTGGCGGCGCCTCCCCTATGATAAAACCGAATTGCATCGACAGAAGCCATTCGCCTCACTCCATCCCTTCTCATTCACTCTGTGTACGCCTGCGCGCCCTTAGCCTTCCGGCGAGAATATGGAACATTACGCCGCAGGCGGCAAAGCAAATCGCATACGCTTTTCCAACGCTGCTCGTATAAATCTCCATCAGTCCGCCCAAAATCGGATAATGCACGGCCACTCGGCCCACTAGCGCGGCGTATTCCACATCATTCATATCCTCTCCGGCATTTGCATCCCCTTTGGTCGTAAATTTCCCTTCCACAGTCTGGTTTTCCACAACCCGATGCGCAATCACGCTCTCCCCGCTCAAAAAGACAATGACATCGCCTTTCTGAATGCTTTCCGGCTCTACGGCTTCTACATAGACCACGCTTCCAACCGGAATCTTGGGTTCCATGCTGCCGCTGACTATGTTATATACATCATAACCCAGAAAACGCGGCGCAGCCATAGCCAAAGCAAATCCGATAACACTAAGCAAAATCACTGTCCCGACAATATTGCAAAGGGCGGGAACCAATTTCCCTCCCTTTGCGTTTGCACTACTCATCTGTTTTTTTCCTTTTCTTGCGCATATAGAGATACCATCCTCCGGTTCCGGCCAGAATTGCCGCCGAAAAGATACCGGCTTTCGCTGCAACCGGCAAATGGAATAGATAGGAAGCAAAATCATTCGGAAGAACTACGTTGCTAATATCAGGATTGGCCAACGGCGTATCCCCATCGTTTAACTCCTGCAACTCCTGCGGCACATCGCCATCCGGAATCGCAACGCCGCCTTCCTCTCCGCCATCCGGAGCCGCGCCGCCTTCTTCTCCCGCTTCTCCAGGGCCTGCTGCATCGCCCGCATCCGGGCCTGCCGGCGTTACGGTCGGCGCGGTTGGCGTCGTATCAGGAGCCGGAGCCGGCGTTGTGCCGGGAGTTGGCGTTGGCGTTGTGCCAGGAGCCGGATTTGGCGTCGGCGTATCCACCGGGGTATAAACAAAGGTAAATACATTCTCCGCCGCATTATCCGTCAAAGTCCTCGTCTGGTTATAGGCCTGCGGCTGATATCCTTCAATATATAAGAATGCGACAACCGGCGTATCCCCGACATTTCCATAAAAGGTTTCACTCGGAGCCAACGGATTTCCGTTTGCATCCTGATAATGAATCGTATACGCTACCGCATTGCCCAATATCCCGTATACTACTACATAATCCATATCGCCTGTCACCGGAAACGAAGCCGTATTATTAACCGTATTATTATCCTTGCCGCTCTCGCGGATTCCTTTTATGTAATATTTGCTGTTGTCTTTTAATGTCACCAGACTTTGATTAAACGTCACACGATCCCCGTAGTGCAGATTGCCGCATACCACAACCTCATCACCGTTAATGGTTCCTTGCGCGCCGGAGAAAAAACGCACCATATACGTATATTCCTGCTCTGCTGCCCAAAGAGGCGTTATCTGTGCACTGACTATGCCAAGAGCCAGCAAAAAGACAGAGATTTTTTTCAGAATTCTGCTCATTTGCGAACCCTCCCTTTCTCCTTTTTACGTTCCATTTGCCCATATACGGAAAATACAACCAACAACGATCCGCTAATACTGGCCGCCATAATAAATGGCGTCAGATTTGACTCATCTCCTGTCCGTACAACCGTGGTACGGGCGCTGTCCTCCCTGTGGCGTTCACCGTCGGGATTTCTTCTGGACGTCGTTGCCGTTGTATTTAACTCTACTGCAAAATTCATCTGTAGATCCGCAAGCGTATCCTGATAATCGTTGCCCTGCGTCTCGCCGTCTAAGGCAACCTCTAACGTAATACGGCCGCTTTGCCCTTTTGTAAACGTATCCAGATAAAAATAATCCTCCAATGCGCTTGTGGCCGCATGAAGCCCTTCCCCAGCCGCGCCGGAATTTTCACCGCCTACGGTATCGCTGTCAAACAAAGTTGTTTTTTTGCCGTCTTTATCCGTATAAGTCAGAATATAAGTATAAGCTCCCCCGCTTGTAGCCGAATTGGAACTGCGATCCTCCAAAGAATAGAGCACCTCATTGGTCATATACCAATCCGTCGCCGTACTGTTTTCATTTTTTAAGTCCAGCGTAATAATGACGTTATCGCCCGGCTGCAAACCATAGATCGCGTCGTCCAAATCCCCGGTTTTAAAACTGCTGATCATCTTTTTTTCTTCTGTAAATCTGACGCTCCAGTCATCGCTTCCATAAGAGGTTTCCGCATGGACGCCAACCGGCCCGCAGACAAGCAACGCGCTCAAACAGAGCAGGCCAAATAATTTTTTTCCCATGTCATTTCCCTCCTTATTTCAGCTTTAGCGTCTGGCCGCTGACGGACACCCGCCGGCCCCATGCGCTCCAAATAGCGTCCTGCGCATTGTGTTCCTGCACAGCGTCTACTTTTGCTTCCACACAAAACTGTACGCCATCGTAATCATATACCGTTGTAATAGTTGTATATCCGTTTTGCGTAGACTGCGTCTGCGTTACTTTCGTAGCAATCATGCCGTCAATCGTCAAACTGTCTGCAAAAAGCGGCGTCGTTTTACCGGATTTTAACAATTTACTGTAATATAATACGGTACGCTCTGGAGTCGAAGCCTCTTGATCCAAAATCCACGCATCG
>CAOJLW010000158.1 GCA_948438565.1 uncultured Lachnospiraceae bacterium
GATCTGGCAGTCCTCTCCCATGGACATTATGACCATGGTGGCGGACTGAAAACCTTTTTGCAGCTCAATCCAAAATCGCCCGTGTATCTGAGCCATTATGCGTTTGACGCGCACTACCACGGCAGGGAAAAATATATTGGCCTGGATACGTCTCTTGCGGATCATAAGCAGTTGCGCTACACAGGCGATGAAGCGCATATTGACGATGGCCTGACGCTACATTCCTGCAACAACCGGCAGGAATTGTTTTGTCTTGGCTGTTTTGGACTGACGACCTTGCTGGATGGAGAATATCTGCCGGATGATTTTCGGCATGAACAATATCTCTTGATTGAGGAAAACAATAAAAAAATATTGATCAGCGGTTGTTCACACAAAGGAATTTTAAATATAGTCGAATGGTTCCGGCCTGACATATTGATTGGGGGATTTCATTTTTCCAAACTGCCCTTAGATGAAACGCTGGCTGGGTATGCCAAGTATCTGAACCGTTTTCCAACGTTTTTTTACACGTGTCGTTGTACGGGAACGGATCAATTCGCATTTATGAAAACAAAAATGGATCGACTGTCTTATCTTTCCGCAGGGATGCGCATTACGGTATAACAAAAAATACGAAGCGTGCGGCTGCGCTTTTTACGCATATGTAGCGGAAACCCCGGCGTGCTAAAGGTACGCCGAGGCTTCCAGGGGAGGATAAGTATTCTTGCATCTTTTGTAAATGCCCCCGGCGGATGGGTGGGGGATTCATCCTGCCGGGAACAGTTATAGTATCGTACAAAAAACGAAAGCTTATACATCTTTTTTCAAAAAAATCTAAATATTCTATTATCCTGTCCACAGGTCATTGATTTCATAACGATCCCTTTCACTGATAATCCAGAACGTTTTTATCCTGTAAAAATGCAGAGAGACAAATTGTGGTAATTTTTAATCAATATGAAATTGATTTCAGTATTTTTCACAAAAATAATTTCGATAAATTATAAAAAACATCAATTTACAAATCAAGATATACGGTATATGATAGATATAGAGACTGAAATCGATATCATATAAGTATAGGGGTGAATGAATACAGATGGAGAAAAAAATTGTTTTTTTGGACATCGATGGAACGCTTACGGAACCGGGAGGCAATGAGCCGCCGCAATCGGCCTTATGGGCCATTCGGCAGGCCAGAGAACAAGGGCAGCTGGTCTTTTTGTGCACGGGCAGAAATTATGATATGCTGTCTCCGCTTTTATCGTTTGGTTTTGACGGAGTAGTCGCCAGCTCCGGCGGATATATTGAGTGTAACGGAGAGGAGATCTATAATTGTCCGATGACCGAAGAGCAGCAAGAAACGGCCATGGAGATATTAAAAAAGAACGGCGTCTTTCGAACGATTGAATGCATGGACGGTTCTTATACGGACGAAGGCTTCAAAGAACTTTTGAAACGGGAGGAAACGGAAGGGGGCAACAGCGAATTGCTCCGCTGGCGCAGGCAGATTGAACAGAGTTTACATATCTTGCCGATGCAGGAATACCGGGGGCAGCCGATTTATAAAATTGTGATGATGTGCCGCTCCAGAGGGCAGCTTACGGAGCCAAAGGAGGCGTTGGCAAAGGATTTTTCTTTTTGCATTCAGGATATGGATGCATATGGATTTATCAATGGGGAATTGGTCAACAAACAATTCGATAAAGGCAGAGCCGTTAAAATGGTATGCGAGCATCTGGGAATCCCATTGTGCAATTCGATTGCCATTGGGGACAGCATGAATGATGAGGAAATGTTAAAAGCAGCGGGAATTGGCATCTGTATGCAAAACGGCAGCGAGAAACTCAAGCAAAATGCGGACGATATCTGCCCTTCCGTGCAGGAAAACGGAATCCGCGAAGCATTTTTAAAATACGGTCTGGCAGACGCCAATATTAGCAGACGATAGAAAGAGAGGGAATATCTATGGGTATGGATTATGCAAAATGCGCAAAGGAAATTTTTGAAACGGTGGGCGGCAGGGAAAACCTTGTCAGCGCGGCACATTGTGCGACCAGGCTTCGGCTGGTTACATCAGACAACAACAGGGTGGATATGAAAAAACTGGAAGCAATTGACGGAGTAAAAGGCGTTTTCAGCAATAATGGTCAGCTTCAATTGATTATTGGAACCGGAACGGTCAACAAGGTATATGAAGAGTTTTTACATATCAGCGGCATGACAGCGGCAACGAAGGAAGAGGTCAAAGCGGCCGCGGCCGCACGGCAGCCGCTTTTGAAACGGATGATCAAGGCGTTGGGAGATGTGTTTGTGCCCATTCTGCCGGCGATCGTGGCTTCCGGTCTTATGATGGGACTGGTAGAGGCGCTTGGAAAAGCCATACCGGCCTTTGCAGGCAGCGATTGGTACGGTATCCTGGATTTAATGGCCAATACGGCTTTTACGTTTCTGCCGATTTTAATTGCAATATCGGCAACCAGGGTGTTTGGCGGAAATATTTTTCTTGGAGCGGTAATCGGTATGATTATGATCCATCCAAACCTGATCAACGCCTGGTCCGTAGGTTCGATGGATGCGGCCGAAATCCTGGTATGGCATTTGTTCGGTTTTCCAATCCGGCAGGTAGGATATCAGGGTCATGTCATTCCGGTGGTAATTGCCATATGGCTGATGTGCCGGCTGGAAAAATGGCTGCATCAGCATGTGCCGGAAATGATTGATTTGTTCGTGACCCCATTGTGCACCGTATTGGCAACGGCTTTTCTGACGCTTGGAATCATTGGACCTGCTTTTTCCCTGGCTGAAAATTATGTGCTGTCTTTTGCCGCTTGGATTATTACAGTTGGTTATGGAATCGGCGCCATGCTGATGGGAGCGTTATACCCTCTGACGGTGGTGTGCGGCATCCACCATATGTACAATGTCATTGAGGCGGGGATGCTTTCCGCAGCGGACGGTTTAAATATCTGGATGCCGATTGCTTCCGCAGCGAATTTTGCACAGGGCGCGGCGTGTCTGGCCGTCGGTTTAAAAGCCAGGAACGCCAAGACAAAAGCCGTGGCGATCCCATCCGCTTTATCTGCGGCGCTTGGCATTACGGAACCGGCGATATTTGGTGTAAATTTAAGGTTTATAAAACCGCTGATTTGTGGTATAATAGGAGGTGCAGCGGGCGCTCTCCTTGGCTCCGTTTTCCATATCGGAGCGACCTCTTATGGGGTGACAGGGATTCCCGGTTTTCTGATTACTTTAGACTACACCTTGCAGTATGCAATCATTCTGGCTGTGGCATTTGGAATTTCTTTCATCTTGACCTGGTTCACCTGGAAAGAAGAAGGATCGGAGGAAACAGGCAAGGATAAGGTCAAAGCAATCGAAAGAGCGTTATTTGCGCCTGTCAAGGGAAACGTGATCCCAAGGCAGGACATCCCGGACGAGACATTTGCATCCGGTGTTTTAGGGGATGGCGTAGGCATTGTTCCGGAAGTCGGAGAGGTATTGGCTCCGTTTGACGGCGTTATTTCTTCAACGACGGATACCTGTCATGCTGTCGGGATTACAGGTCCGGGAGAAATGGAGGTTCTGATCCATGTAGGGGTGGATACGGTCAATATGAAAGGGGACGGGTTTACTTTGTTTGTTTCGGAAGGAGAGCAGGTAAAAGCCGGACAAAAGCTGATAGCATTTGATATGGCCAAGATCAAAGCGGCGGGTTATAGTCCAGTTACCGCAGTGCTTTTAACCAATAGCGACGACTTTCCGAATTTCCAGACGGTCAAATCTGGCCAAACAGACGCTCTGGAAAAATTATTTACTGTTTAAGGATTGTACCAAACAAAAATGAAGGAGGAAGCATTATGCAAAAATTTAGTTATGTTATCAAAGATGAAGTGGGGATTCACGCAAGGCCGGCCGGCTTATTAGTAAAAGAGGCCAAAAAATATGAGAGTAAAATCCAGATTGTAAAGGACGCAAAATCTGTGGAAGCCTCCAAATTAATGGCGCTTATGGGACTTGGCGTAAAATGCGGAGATACCGTGGAAGTCGTTGTGGAAGGATCCGACGAGGATGCGGCGTTTGAAGGGATTCAGACATTTTTCGAAAACAACCTGTAATCAAATAACGGTTTGACCAAAAGCCAAACAGCAACACAGGCAATCAAAAAAGAGGATGTGGGTAGTATCTGTCAGCATCCTCTTTCTGTGTGAAGATATAGTCAAATGGGAAAGGTGGAGCTATGGGAAAAGCAATGGAAACACAACGGGCCAAAACCAAAGAATTATATTTAAAACGCTTAAACAGGCATCATGACGAGCTGCGCTGGCTTTATATGGAGCTGTACCAAAATGATTCCATGTTTGCCGAATTATGTGAAAATATGATGCAGTTTTCCCTGAACCGGAATCCGGCATTGCAAGCATTGGACGCGGATAGGGAAGCGAATGCCAACTGGTATAAAACAAACGATATGCTGGGCATGATGTTTTATATTGACAATTTTGCCGGAAATATCAAAGGCGTCCAGGAAAAGCTGGATTATATTGAGCAATGCAATGTCAACTATATCCATTTGATGCCGTTTTTGGATACGCCAAAAGGGCGTTCGGACGGAGGGTATGCCGTATCGGATTTCCGAAAGGTGCAGCCTGATCTTGGCTCTATGGAGGATTTGGAACGGCTGACCGCGGCCTGTCACCAGCGCGGAGTCAATGTCTGTATGGATTTTGTGATGAACCATACTTCAGAGGATCATGAATGGGCGCAGCGTGCACGGGAAGGCGAAGGAGAATATATGAGCCGTTATTTCTTTTTTGCAGACAACACAATCCCTGCCATTTATGAACAGACGGTTCCACAGGTATTTCCGACAACGGCGCCGGGGAATTTTACGTGGCTTGCGGACGCCGGACATTTTGTGATGACGACTTTTTATCCGTATCAATGGGATTTAAACTACAAGAATCCAAGAGTGTTTAACGAAATGATGTACCATTTTTTGTACCTGGCCAACCGTGGGGTGGATATAATTAGGATTGACGCGGTTCCTTATATCTGGAAAGAGCTGCATACCAAATGCAGGAATCTGCCGCAGGTACATAACATTGTGCGTATGATGCGCATGATAAGCGAAATTGTATGCCCAAGCGTCCTGCTGCTTGGCGAAGTGGTTATGGAACCGGAAAAGGTTGCGCCGTATTTTGGCACGATCGAAAAGCCGGAATGCCATATGCTCTATAACGTTACGACGATGGCGACAACCTGGCATACGGTGGCTACGAGAGACGTTCGTCTGTTAAAACGGCAGCTTGACATTGTAAACGCCCTGCCCAAAGATTACCTGTTTTTAAATTATCTACGCTGCCATGACGATATCGGATGGGGATTGGATTATAATTTTCTGAAACAGGAGGGATTGTTGGAACGTTCGCATAAAGACTATCTGAATGCCTATTTTCAGGGATATGCCGGCGCAAGCAAAAGCCGCGGAGAGCTTTACAACGCGGATCCGGTAACCGGAGACGCCCGGTTCTGCGGGACAACCGCCTCCATGTGCGGAATTGAAAAAGCCGGC
>CAOJLW010000159.1 GCA_948438565.1 uncultured Lachnospiraceae bacterium
ACCGAACGCCAAAAAGCATACCATGCCCAGACAAAACGGCGCGATCTCGCCCTTCTGACACTTCTGCTTGGAACTGGCATTCGTGTTTCAGAATGCGTGGGATTAGATTTGGCCGACGTTGATTTTAAAAACAACGGCATCAAAATACACCGCAAAGGCGGCTATGAATCCATCGTATATTTTGGTGAAGAAGTAAAAGACGCGCTTTTTGATTATATGGAAGAACGTAAGACTATCATCCCCGTGGAAGGAAACGTCAACGCCCTGTTTTTATCTATGCAAAAAAAACGGATGAGCGTCCGTTCCGTTGAAAATCTGGTTAAAAAATATTCTCAATTAGTGACTTCTTTAAAAAACATAACGCCGCATAAACTGCGGAGCACCTATGGTACCGCCCTGTATCAAAAATCCGGCGATATCTATCTGGTCGCCGATGTCTTAGGGCATAAAGACGTCAACACGACCCGCAAGCACTATGCCGCGCAGGCAGACGAACGTCGTAAGCAGGCGGCTCATATGGTTCGGCTCCGCAAACAAGAATAGAGCTTCCGACACATTCTAAGGTATATCATATACAGCAATCACCTGTCGGATACGCTCTTGCACCAGCAAGGCGATTTCCGCCGACTTCATATTTTTATAATCCTCAAAAAAAATAGGATGCAGATAATGCACCTGCGTAGTCACGCTGCCAAAATGAAAGCTGTTAAACACTTTATAAGAATCAATTAAAGCAACCGGAACAATCGGCGCCTTTGCCTTAATGGCAGACTTAAAGCTGCCTGCTTTAAATGCCGCCACTTTATTCTTATTGTTAAACTCATATCCCCCTTCCGGGAACAGAATATAACGCTTTCCGGACATAACGTCGTCGGCCACTTCATTAATCACGGTCAAAGCCTGTCGGACATTGTCTTTTTCCAGTCGTTTCCCCTGCACCAAATCTATAAACTCTTTCACCAGAATCGTATTGGATTTCGCCTTATCCATCACAATCGAACATGGTTTTTTATGCGTATGGATGATTCCCAGCGCATCGTATTTCCCCTGGTGATTGGGATACATAATATATCCCCCTTCTTCCGGAAGGTTTTCTGTCCCATAGGCTTTTGTGTGGACTTTTCCGGAAAGCTTCATCAGGCGGATCACATGCTTGACTAAACTATAACGTTCTTCTTCTGTATAACGTTCCGGATGCATCGCTTCCCTGCGCATTTTAGGGATAATATAAGGCGCCCGGAATAAATTCATAATAATAACGTAAATAAATCTCAACATAACATGAACACCTCTCGGATTCCTATTATATAATTTTTTCCGGTAAAAAACAAGATATACCTGATTTTTCAATCAGGATGGCGGCTGCACAGCCATCATTTTCCTTTTACGCACAATGCGCAGCTTCCCGGAGAGTCTTTCCTATGAAACAAAAAACAGCCGCCAGAACATTTTCTGGCGGCCATAACCCAATTAATATGCTATTTCACCAAGGACAATGCAGCTTCATCTGCAACCAATATCACATCATTGTGAAGCTGAAGTACAGAAGCCTGCACCTGAGGCGTAATCGCGCCAAAGAAAGCTTCTTTTACGATCTTGGCCTTATCCTCGCCGCTGACAACAACCAGGATTTTCTTTGCCTGCATAATCGTCTTAATTCCCATGGTATACGCCTGTTTCGGAACATCATCTATGGATGCAAAGAACCTCTGGTTGGCCTTTACAGTGGATTCTGTCAACGTAACGCAATGTGTCTCCGCTTCAAAGATTGCCCCCGGCTCATTAAAGCCGATATGGCCGTTGTGGCCAAGGCCAAGAAGCTGTAAATCTACGCCGCCGGTCTCTGCAATGACCTTGTTATAATCTGCACAAGCTTTATCGCTGTCCGGCTCCATGCCGTCTGGCAGAAAGGTTCTATCCAGGTTAATATTGACTTTGCTAAAAAGATTGTCGTTCATAAAATAATAATAGCTCTGATCATTGTCTCTCGGCAGGCCTTTGTATTCGTCCAAATTGACAGTCGTCACATCCGAAAAATCCAAATCGCCTTTATTGTACCAATCCACTAGCTGCGCATAGGTTCCAATCGGCGTCGATCCGGTTGCAAGTCCCAATACACAATTTGGTTTTATAATTACCTGGGCAGAAATAATGTTCGCAGCCTTACGGCTCATATCGTTATAATCTTTTGCTCTAATAATTTTCATTTTTTTACTCCTTTACCATTTTATAAAAATACTGGAGACCCATAGGATCTCCAGTATGCTAGGGATTTTAGTAGTATTATGATCCAATACCTTATAACATCTTCTTCATTTCGTCAGCAACAAACTGTACTTTTGTACCAACAATAACCTGTACAGATGTTTTGCTCGGCCTCATGACACCTGCGACACCTGCTGATTTAATCTTCTTCTCATCAACCTTGGTGTAATCTTTAATTTCAAGGCGAAGCCTTGTAATACAGTTGTCAAGGGAAGTAACATTTGACTTACCGCCAAGACCTTCTAAAACAATCTTGGCAACTTCCGTGAAATTGTCGTTGGAAAGAACAACCCTCTTCTCGGCTTCCATATCCTCATCTTCCCGACCCGGACTCTTTAAGTTAAATGTCGTAATTACAAAACGGAAAACTATGTAGTAAAGGATACCAACTACGATTCCTACAGGAACTAAGAACCATGGGTTCTGCGCCAGTGGCGTAAAGGCGCTCAATACCATATCTACCGCACCGCCGGAGAATGAGAACCCTGCTCTGATCGGGAGCGCAACTGTAATACCTGCTGTAACGCCTGCCAATAATGCATGCACTACATATAAGCCAGGAGCCAAGAACATAAATGCAAATTCGATCGGCTCCGTAACGCCTGTAAAGAAAGAACAGAATGCCGCTGATGCAAGCAAACCGTAAACCATTTTCTTCTTTTCAGGTTTTGCCGTATGATACATAGCCAAACAAGCAGCCGGCAGACCAAACATCATGAACGGGAAGAATCCTGTCATATACATACCGGTCTCGCCGAATACACCCGTATTGCCCCAGAAGTTGCTCAGATCGTTGATCCCTGCAACATCGAACCAGAATACGGAGTTTAACGCATGGTGCAGACCAAACGGAATCAGCAGACGGTTCAAGAATGCATAAACACCAGCGCCGATTGCGCCCATGCCTGTGAATGTTTCGCCAATGGATACCAGCGCGCCATAAAGCAACGGCCATACAAAGAATAAAACTCCGGATGCAACAATAGAAACCACTGCGGTTACAATTGCTACGGCACGTTTGCCGCTAAAGAACGCCAAAGCATCCGGCAATTTTGTGCCTTTAAATTTGTTATAGCATGTCGAACCAATCAAACCGGCTAAAATACCGACGAACTGGTTATTGATCTTGCCAAATGCCGCATGCGCGTCAGCGCCTGTCAAGCCTGCAACAGTACCGCTGCTTAACAATGTCGTAATCATCAGGAATGATACGAGACCGGCTAAGCCTGCGGTCCCGTCATTATCATCCGACATACCGACTGCAACACCGATTGCAAACAGGTACGGCATATTGTCAATTAATGCTCCCCCTGCTTTGATCAGGAAAAATCCGATGGTATAAGCTGCACCGCCCGCCGTAAATCCGGCAACTTCCCCGGCCATAGCCGCAGGCGCTAAGATATAACCAATACCCATTAGGATACCGCATACCGGAAGACATGCAACCGGAAGCATCAAAGATTTTCCAAGCTTTTGAAAATACTTCATCATAATGATTTACCCCCTTATCTTTTTGTCTCGCCCTAGCTTCGAAACGTTTAAAAAATTAAAAATTTATAGATCAGCCTTCAGAAAATCTTCCGCTGCATTTACAGCTTCATCCTCATCCGGACCCTCTACCAAAACCCTTTCTTTTGTACTGGGCAATACGTCCAAAAGCTTATTTGATACAGCTTATGACATCTTCCCCGGCTGATACCATTCCTCCTTCCTTACACTCTATTTTTGAAAAATCAGAAGTATTACAAATAATCATCGGCGTTACCGTATCGTATCCCGCTTTGCTGATTTCTTCTATATCCGCTTCCAGTAACAGATCGCCTTTTTTCACCTGTTGATCCGCTTTTACGGCCACGTTAAAAAACTGACCTTTTAATTGAACCGTGTCCAACCCTACGTGCACTAAAATCTCCACTCCGTCGGGCGTCGTCATCCCAACGGCATGACCCGTCGGAAACAGCGTACTGATTGTACCGTCTGCCGGTGCGTAAAATTTACCTTCTGACGGCTTTATCGCGATCCCTTTCCCCAAAATCTCTTCTGCAAACGTGGGATCAGCCACCTCCGATATAGGAATGCATTCCCCTTTTACCGGCGCTGCCAGCGTAATGTCTTTTTTACCTTTCATAAAATCAAATAACCCCATTTGAAACCCCCATTTCTATATTGGAATTATGAAATAAATATTCATAATTCGGTATGATTAATTAAATATTATCATACCATACCCGAGAATCCTTGACAAGTTTTTTATTCAATTTTCAAAGAAATTCAAATTTTTTGCAAAATTTTTTATTAAGATTGACACAAACAGATATTCCGAAAATCTGTTTGCCATCCTATGCAAATTATGCTATAGTGAATATAAGATCCATCGTTTGCAATGAAATAAAGGAGGCGCATACTATGGCATATGGCAAAATCACTGCAAAACAGACAGAAATTTTAGAATATATCAAACAGGAAATCCTGCACAAAGGATATCCGCCAGCCGTCCGCGAAATCTGCGCGGCCGTACACTTAAAATCCACCTCTTCCGTCCATTCCCATCTGGAAACGCTCGAAAAAAACGGCTACATCCGCAGAGATCCGACGAAACCAAGAGCGATCGAAATATTAGACGACACCTTTAACCTGACCCGGCGCGAAGTGGCCAATGTCCCGATTTTAGGGCGTATTGCCGCCGGGGAACCCATCCTTGCCACGGAAAACCTGGAAAGTTATTTTCCGATTCCCGTAGAACATATGCCCAACCAAGATGCGTTTATCCTGCGCGTCCAA
This sequence comes from uncultured Lachnospiraceae bacterium, assembly GCA_948438565.1. Classification (GTDB taxonomy): domain Bacteria; phylum Bacillota; class Clostridia; order Lachnospirales; family Lachnospiraceae; genus Roseburia_B. The sequence continues at coordinate 5,047 of CAOJLW010000159.1, forward strand.
GGCGACAGTATGATAAACGCCGGGATTTTGGACGGGGACAATATCCTTGTCAAACAGCAGTCCCATGCGACCAACGGTGAAATGGTAGTCGCTTTGGTGGAAGATTCCGCTACGGTCAAGACCTTCTATAAAGAAGATGAGCATATTCGTCTGCAGCCGGAAAACGATCATATGGATCCCATCCTGTTGGACGACGTACGGATCCTTGGCGTCGTCTTTGGCGTGCTGCGTTTTTATTGACTTTATCCGGAAGGGCTTACAGCTCTTCCGGCTTTATGGCCACGCCGTCCCGCCAGATTCGCTCCAGGTCATAAAACAGCCTGTCCTCCTTGGAAAAAATGTGTACGATAATATCGCCATAATCCATTAGAATCCAGGTGGATTGACGATTGCCCTCAATCTGCTTAAGCGAAACGCCTTCCCGATGCAGCTTTTCATCTACGGCGTCCTGCATCGCCTCAAGCTGATTTGGGTTATCCCCATCCGCCA
>CAOJLW010000160.1 GCA_948438565.1 uncultured Lachnospiraceae bacterium
GTAAGGAAAATATATTTTTATATGGGGCGATGCTTGGCTACAGCAAGAAGTATCTGGAAGAAAAATATGACGAGATTGTCAAATTTTCCGGGTTGAAACGGTTTATCAATGTGCCGATTAAAAATTATTCTTCCGGGATGCGTTCCAAACTGGGATTTTCAATTGCCACGATTGCCGATCCGGAAATTTTGATTTTGGACGAGGTGTTGTCAGTCGGCGATACGAGATTTCGTAGGAAAAGCGAAAGGAAAATCCATCAGATGATGGACGGCGGCACGACTGTATTGTTTGTATCGCATTCAATTGATCAGGTTTTGCGGATTTGCAATAAAGCAATGATATTGGATCAGGGGAAAGTGGCGGCTTTTGGGGAGGCCGCAGAGATTGCCCGATTATATAATGAGATGGTAGCGGAAACTATGGAAAAGGAATAAAATACGATGGCGATGGAAAGTTATATTGAGGAAAAGAGAATTACGGCGACTGTTATGGCAGTCAGATGGGAACGGATATTTTTATATTTGGATGTGAAGGTGACATTTTCAAGTCCGCAGGAGAGGGACGGAAAGCTGTATTTTTATGCGGTCGATGCGATGTATTATTCTCCGGCCAGCTTTCAGGTGATGGAAGTGACGGACGATGTCTACCGTTTAAAATTAAATGTAACCAACGGCGGTGAAAACGCCTGCGTGCCTTCCAGCGAATACCGGATTTTTGTTTGCAGGGATGATTGTAAGATGGCGGACTGCGAGACGGATCGAACGATTGTCGGACAGATGGCGGATTTTTCCAGAACTTTTTTATATGCCAGCCAAAATAAAGCCTATACGGTTACGTTTTATGTCGAAGAGGACGCGGATACGCTGCCGTTTCGTTTTTGTATTTTGGCGGCGTCCCGATCTGGCATGGTATTTCCAACCAAGGTGCATTTGCACAATAAGGTGCATTTGATCCAAGATGTAAAAAGCACCTGGGGCAGCAGGAAAAATGTTTTGCGTACGATGTATTCGTTTTTTTATGCGCTATCCGGAGCAAACAGAGAGCGTACCGTTTTATTTATGTCGGAGCAAAATACCGTGATTGCTTCCAATTTAAAGGCGGTATCGGATCGGATGAAGGAGCGCGGCTTAGATAAAGAATACCGAATTCTGTTTTCAGCCCGTTCTGCGGCTGCAGAACCGCAGAGTATGAAAAGCTGGATTCAGCTCATTCGAAAGATGGCGCAGAGCAGTATTATTTTTCTGGACGATCATGCTCCGATTTTAGACTGGCTCAAATTATCCAAGGATACCAAGCTGATTCAGCTATGGCATGCCGGAGCGGGTTTTAAATCTTCCGGCTATAGCCGTTGGGGGCATATGGGCTGCCCGAATGCCGTATCCTGTCACAGGCAGTATAGTTTTGGCATTGCGGGTTCTAAGAAGATTGCGCCGTTTTTCTCGGAGGTTTGGGGAATTAACGACGAGCAGGTGCTGCCGACTGGTATGCCCCGTATGGACGAGTTTTTACAGGCCGATTATCGGGAGGAAAAGACCCGGCAGCTCTATCAGAAATATCCGATGTGCAAAGGCAAAAAGGTGATGCTGTTTGCGCCGACGTACCGCGGCAGGAATAAAAGGGATGCGCATTATCCGTATGAATTAATTGATTTTGCCGGATTGTACGAAGCGTGCGGCGACGAATATGTCGTGCTGTTTAAGATGCATCCGTGGGTACACGCAAAAGCGCCGATTGAAAAGCGTTATCAGGACAAGTTTTTGGATGTTGGAAAATATCCGAATATCAACGATTTGTTTTATATTACGGATTTGCTGGTGACGGATTATTCTTCCAATATTTTTGAATATTCCCTGATGCGAAAACCGATGCTGTTTTTTGCCTATGATAAAGTGCAGTATTCGTTTTCCAGGGGATTCCACCGCGACTATGAAGAATCTGCGCCCGGCAAAGTCTGTTATACGTTTGCGGAGTTGTTGGACGCGTTTCGAAACAAGGATTTTGAGTATGAAAAAGTGGAACAGTATGTGGAGCATCATTTTGACTATACGGACAGCCATGCATCCGATCGTGTAATTGACTGGCTGGTGCTTGACAATCTGCCGGAAGAGCTACAAGCGGAGTTAGATCAAAGAAAAGCGGAAAACGCGCACAGAAAGTCGTTGGACTTTTTGCCCAAAGGCTACCGGCGTGATGTGGAAGAAGTGGTAAAGGAGGATGGATTGTGAATATAGCGGTTATTTTTGCAGGCGGGAGCGGCGTGCGTATGGGGGCAGGGATCCCCAAGCAGTTTTTGGAGATCAACGGCAAACCGATTATTATCCATACTTTGCAGATGTTCCAATACCATGATAGAATCGATAAAATTTATCTTTCGATATTGGAGCAGTATATTCCGTATATGCGGGAGTTGATTGAGGAATATCGTATCACTAAGGTGGCGGCCGTGCTGCCCGGAGGGGAGACGGCGCAGGATTCGATTTACAATGCCTTAAAAACCGCAGAGGCTGAATGTCAAGGAGAAACAGAGGACGCGGTGGCGTTGATTCACGACGGAGTTCGCCCGTTTGTCTCGTATGAGGTGATCAGCGATAATATCGACAGCGTCAAAAAATACGGTAATGGCATTACTTGTACGCCATGTCAGGAGACGATTTTAATCAGCGCGGACGCCAAGGAAGTCGGGAATGTACCCTATCGGAAGGAGACGTTTGCGGCACAGGCGCCGCAGAGCTTTTATTTAAAGGACATTATTGCGGCTCATGACAAGATCCGCGCAACAACGACGCGCTATGAGAATATGGTCGACGCCTGTACGATTATCCGAAGCTTGGGACAAACCGCCCATATGGTGATGGGCAACCGTGGCAATATCAAAGTGACGACGCCAGAGGACGTCTATATGTTCCGTGCGCTGCTGCAATACAAGGAAAATGAGCAGGCGTTTGGTCTGGGTCTTACCAACCGGATTGAGACGAGGATGGCGAAAAACAGAAGGAGGCTTGATTAATGGAAATCCAGGACAAAATTCTCCGTCAGGATATGGAGGAGCTTGCGGGAAACCCTAAATTTGTAAAAGCTTTTCAAAACAGCACGTTTTTTATTACAGGCGCAACGGGAATGCTCGGTTCCCAGATCATATGGGCGCTGGCCTGTATGAACCGATTGCAAAATGCCAATCTGAAGATTGTGGCGATGGTCAGAAATAGAAAAAAGGCCGAGACAATGTTTGGCAGTCTGTTGGATGAGGGCGATGTGACGGTATATTGCGGCGATATTACGGAACCGATTGCCTATCCGGGACGCGTGGATTATATCGTACACGGAGCAAGCGCCACAAGCTCCCGGTATTTTGTATCCCATCCGACTCAGACAATCACGACGGCGTTGGACGGGACAAGGCATATGTTGGAATTTGCAAAACAGAACCCGTTAAAGGCGATGGTTTATCTGTCATCTCTGGAAGTTTATGGTACGCCGGACGTTAATCAGGAGTATGTGACTGAGCAAGATTATGGTTATCTGGATCCGCTGAACGCCCGTAGCAGCTATTCCGAAGGCAAGCGGATGGCGGAGTGTATGTGCGCGGCATATGCCTCTGAATATCAGATCCCAGTAAAAGCGGCCAGGCTTTCCCAGACCTTTGGCGCGGGAGTGGATTATCAGGATGGGCGCGTATTTGCGGAGTTTGCCAGGTGCGCGGTGGAAAAGCGGGATATTGTGCTGCACACCAAGGGGAATACGGTTCGAAGCTATTGTTATACCAAGGACGCCATAGCCGCTCTTTTTTATATTCTGCTGGACGGTAAGCCGGGAGAGGCCTATAATGTCACCAATATGGATACCGCGGTATCGATTAAGGAAATGGCGGAAATGGTTTGCGGCTTGTATCCGGAAAACGGGATACAGGTGACGTTTGACATTCCGGAGGATGTGGCTGCGTTTGGCTACAATCCGGAAATGATTATCCGGTTGGACGCTTCCAAGCTGGAGGCGCTTGGCTGGCAAGCTACGGTAGGTTTGGAAGAGATGTTCCGTCGCATGATTTGCAGCGGTTTTTTGCAGTAGGCGGCGGTAAAGGAGGAGCAGGTTGCAACGGATAGACAGGCTTTATGGGAAAATTGCATGGACGCTGATCGGCATCTGTTTTGCCATAGCAGGTTCTCTGATGTTTTCCTGCGGTACATTCCATTTGGAGCGTTTTTATGATGTGGGAGAGGTATACGATATTCCGCGAAATGATCTGACGCAAAACGGGAACGACACGATGGTTTATGACGCCGCCATACAGGCGTGGCGCGCAACGGGCGAATGCGCGGTCAAGACCTTTGTGGCGTCGTCAGGAAAATGGCGCTATATCGATATGCCGCTTTCCAGGGTGGACGGGGGCAGTCTGGACGCTTCGATTCTATGCTACGATCCGGAGAATGTGCTGCTATACCAGATGGAAACCGTTCTTTTGGAAGGGCAAAACCTATTGTCTTTGCCGGATGTGAAATATAGCAGGTTTGATATTGTGCTGCTCAATCAGGCAGGCGTTTCTTTTTCGATTGATCGGATACAGCTTCGGGAACAGCCGCCGTCTTTTTCCAAAAGCCGGTTTGTCATTGCCTTTTTGCTGCTGCTGGCCGCATTTTTCCTGGTGACGGGAATACTGTCCGTATGTTATCAAAAGGCATTTGGCCCGCTGCCCTGGTATACCCTGGCGTATCTTTTGCAGACTGGATTTTTGTATGTCGGCCGTATGGGCCGGTTATGCGCCGGTGGGTTTTCAGCCAAAACAAAGGCCAGGATTCGCAGCGGCCTGTTTTGCGTTCTCTTTTTACTGGTACAGGCAGCGTTTGTATTGGGGTTCTATGGCAGCAATGACTGGTACCGCTATCTGGCTCTTGGCTATGTGCTAATCATCGTAGTGATCGCGCTGTTTTGCTGGGAAGGCGCGCTGTCCTATCGGAATTGGAATAATAAGCTTGTGGCTTCCTGGCTATGGCTGTGGATTCTTTCGATGATTTCGGATTTTATGGTGAAAAAAAAGTATCCTTATACGGGATATATCATGGTCTTTGCCTTTGGATTTTTATTTTTTATGTGGGGCAACATGAAACGTAAGGAGCAGATGCTTGCAGACTTCCTGCGTGGGATACGTTGGAGCTTTTGGCCAAACGCAGCGTTTTGCCTGTTGTTTCGTCCCTATTTGCCGGGTTACCGTTATTTGGGGACGGCGTTTCGCCCCGGCTATTTTGCTATGTATCTGCTGTTTGCCTGGCTGGCGTTTCTCGTGGATGTGGATTTTAGCTTTAAAGACAAGGCGTCCTTGCGTAAGGATCTGCTGGATATTTTTGCATTGGGGATGTGCGGACTCCTGTTATGGAGGACGCAGAGCATTTCCAGTATACTGCCTGCCGCTCTGGCAGCGCTGATTGTCTGTTTTCGTCTGTTCAGAAAGCGCAAGCGGGCGCGGTTTTTGGGATTTGCGTTATATCTGTTTGTCTTTGCCGCAGGATATGCGGCCAATGGGTATGGCAT
>CAOJLW010000161.1 GCA_948438565.1 uncultured Lachnospiraceae bacterium
ATAATGAATAACTAAAAAAGACAATCGATGTTCTTAATAAAAAAATAAATCCATTACATCATAACACACCTCACCAAAACAAGCAAGAAAAAACATCCGATTTCACCGTTCGATTTGATCCATTTCCGGTTGTCATTTTGCCTAGGACTACTTTGTAACAGAGTCCGCACCATTTACCATCCGTCCGTTTTTAGCAGACTTTCCCCTGTCTTTCATATTATGCTGAAATTTCTGCTGATTATTCCTCCAGAACTCCAAAATCCGTTCCAGCAAGAGACTGTCTTTATCTTGGCGACAAGCATATTGACGATAAACTCCCGTATCCCATAGATAATTTAATATCTCATTTTGATAATGCATAATCGCCTCACTATGGCGCAGCCAGGTTTCCCTGGATTTATCTGTCCCTGCCACCTTTTTGACATATTCCGCATTAAAATTCAGATGGAACAAATACCAAAGAGCCGCTGCAAAAAACAAAGCCGCCAGCAAGACCAGAATTTTACCCCATAATGGAAAAGCAGCCACGGAAGCGGCGTTTGTCTGTATCCATGTCCATATCGTATCTGCATATGCTCCAACTATGGCTCCAACGCCCAATGTCAAAAGTCGTACAATCCAACGTCCCGCTTTTTGTATCAGATTTGATTTTGTATCATATTGGAATTGACGATAGGCCTCTTTAAAATACTTTTTTTTATTTTTTTCCAAAGCAAGCAAATGTTCAAAATAATTGGACTCCAGCCAAAGATAAAACTGTCGTTTTTCCAAGCTGTTATCCTGTAGCCATTTCTCTGCGAACCAGCCCAGCAATGCAAAATTAATCTCGCCAATATCTGTCTCCTGAATCGGCAAACCATACGTATGGTATTGCCCTTTTTTCCATTGTTTTGCATTCCGATCCTGTAAGTTTGCCTCAAACTCTTGTTTATATTCTTGGCAATCTTTACGCATCTGTACAATACCGTTGGCATCTAAATTAATGTTCCCTCTTATATATTTGTTTGGAAACCCATACCAAACACCATGTATGCATTTTAAGATTCCGTTCCAAACCCTTCTCATTGCATATAACCCCCATCACAAGATTTTGTCCATACCCCTGCTTCACGCCATCCTCATATAAGGCCTTCAATATTATAAACCATTGATAATTAATTGTATAGATTTTAAAAAATCTTTTTCCATATCCCTGGATCAGCCTACAAAAACTAGCAAAAAAAATTTCACTATCCATTACTACAAACAAATATGCTGTATGTAAAATCCCTGTAACTGTTATCGCCCTTCTTCATAATCTATATTATATGTTGAAGAAAAGGAGATTTTTCATTTATGGCCATCGGCTATTTAAGCGTCCAGGCACGAACCGCCCATAATGCCCTTCCGTTAAGCGGAGTACACGTCAAAATTCTGGACTATATGGGTAACACAATCTATGAACTGACTACGGATGAAAGCGGCGAAACGCAAAAAGTCCCATTAGAAACGGTAGACAAAAGCTTTTCCAACAATCAATATTTCTCCGGAACGCCCTTTTTTAGTTACAATGTCCTGGCACAAGCGGCAGGCTTCGACTCGCTTTATATTACGGCAATACCGATATTTGAAAAAGAAACGGCTGTTTTGCCGCTTACGCTGATACCCATGCAGCATATGCAACGCAATCCAAGCCTGACTGAAATTTTTATCGGCCAGCCTGCCGTTGCTATGCAAGGCAAACGTATTCAACAAGGAGAGGAATCCCAACAGGGTTATGTACTGCGGCAAGTCGTTATCCCAAATCCTATCACCGTCCACCTTGGCGCGCCAAATTCTTCTGCCCAAAATGTACGGGTATCGTTTCCGGATTATGTAAAAAACGTTGCCAGCAGTGAAATTTACCCGACCTGGCCCGACGCCGCTTTAAGAGCCAACATCTATGCGATTATTACCTTTGCCTTAAACAGGGTATATACCGAATGGTACCAAAGCCGCGGGTACAATTTTGATATTACCAACAATACCGCTTATGACCAATATTTTGTATACGGACGGCCGATTTATGAATCCATCAGCCGCATTGTAGACGAAATTTTTAATGAATATGTCCGACGGCAAGGACAAAACGCGCCTTATTTTACTTCTTTTTGCAACGGCACAACTTCTACCTGTCAGGGATTGTCCCAATGGGGAACTGTCACATATGCCGAACAGGGTTTGAACCCTTTACAAATTCTGCGCGCCTATTATCCAAATGATATTGAAATTGCAGAAACCAATATTATTACCGGCGTCCTGTCCTCCTATCCCGGCGCAGCGCTGAAAATCGGCAGCCGTGGACCGGATGTGCAAGCTATTCAGACCTATTTAAAACGGATTCGACGCAATTACCCCGCCATCCCTGCCATTACTGATGCGGACGGCGTATACCAAAACAGCACCAAAGCTGCGGTGGCCAAATTCCAGAGTGTTTTTAACCTGACTGCCGACGGCATTGTCGGAAAAAGCACCTGGTATAAAATTTCCAGCATATACACTGCGGTTGCCAGATTGGCGGAATTAAACAGCGAAGGCAATACCCTGGGCATAGGAACCGTCCCCCCCACTACCATACTGCGTCAGGGGGCCAGAGGGCAGGATGTGATTACCCTGCAATACCTCTTAAATGTGATTTCAGAATATTATCCAAACGTACCCGCCCCATCCCAGGACGGTATTTTTGGCGGTCAGACTGCGGAAGCTGTAAAAGCGTTCCAGCAGGCCGTGCGGCTTTCGCCTGACGGAATTGTCGGTCCGCAAACCTGGGAAGCTTTATATCAAACCTATCGGGGCATCAGCCAAAACGTCCCGTCCCCAGGACCGGAAGCGGGAACGATAGAATATATTGTCCAACCCGGAGATACCCTTTGGTCCCTTGCCCGCCGATATGGCACAACAGTCAACGCCATTCAACAGAAAAATAATCTGACAAGCGATCTGCTGCTGGTCGGGCAGACGCTTCTGATACCGTCATCTTTGGCATCGTCGCACCTGGAATATACAGTTTCAGCCGGCGATACTCTTTGGTCGATTGCCCGGAAATACGGCACAACGGTCAACGCTATCAAAAATCTAAACGGACTGACCAACGATACCATACGCATCGGTCAAGTACTGAAAATACCGCAAAACTAAAAACCCGTGGGCAGAATTTCAATCTGTCCACGGGTCTTTCTATTTTATTTACAGGGCAACATCCATCGTCAACCCTTTTAAATCTTCTGCCAACAGCTTTTCTTCCATCATCAGCTTTTTGATTTCATCGTCCATATTCTGAACGGTTTCATCGCTGTCCAACACCTGTTCCGTCAGATCGTCTATTTTTTCCCGAATGCTTTCCGTAAGCGCTTCTTCTCTCGTCCGATCTTCCTTCGCCGCTTCGATGCGCGCTTCCTCTTCTTCCTCTTCTTCTTTTCGATCGTTAGCGGCATCCTGGATTTCTTCGGCTTTCTCATCGATCTGATCTTTTGCATCATCGATCAGCATACCAGCCGCCTCTTTGGCAGCCGCGGCCAAAATCTCTTCCTTGGCCTTTTCCGCGTCAATAATCGCATGAGAACGCAATCGATCCACCTTAACGCTGCGAATGGAACGGCCTTCCAGAGCCATATCTTCCTGGTTTTTGGCAATCTTGGTTTTCCAATGATCCGCCTGTTTATACAATTCCATGGACAGCTTCTGGTACTCCGTCAACTCGCCCATATTTTCCAGACGCTCCTGTTCTTCAGGCGTCAACAGCTGCATCGTACCGTGCTTTTCGATATCATATTGTTTTTGTAAAAGCTCAAGATCCTTCTGCTCCTGACTGTCGTCCTCAACGTTGTATGCTTCTTTGGCATCGCGCATCCTTTGCCGGAGATCTTGTAACAATCCATGCGCTTCGTCATTCTCTGCCTGTAAATTCTGGACGTGCTCCTGTCGCTCCTCAATGCTCCTATCAATCTTTTTTTCCGCCTTATGAGCAGAAGAGACAATATGCATGGCCTCTTTTTGATAAAGCTGTTTTTTCATGGCAATCCGTTCTTTGACATCCATCGGCTGTTTTGCAAATGGAGTATTTCCCACAAAAAAAGCTTTTCCCTGTTGCGTAATTTTCATACTCTGTCCTCCCTTATCCGGTGCATGGCCATTTTCTACTATTTCTTATAGACTGTATCGACAAAACTATCCAAAAAATAAACCCAACTTTTGCAATTTCTTAGTTAAAATAAAAAAAGAACCCGGCTCTGCCGGATCCTTTGCTTATTCAACGCTGATGATTTCTTTTTTATTGTAAGAGCCGCAATTTTTGCACACCCTATGGGGTACCATTAACGCACCGCATTTACTGCACTTTACCAATGTTGGAATCGTCATCTTCCAGTGCGCCCTTCTCTTATCTCTCCTTGATTTGGAAGATTTATTTTTTGGACAAATTGACACAGATCACACCTCCTTAAATTGATTAAAAATATCCTGAATCGCAGCCATTCTGGGATCCGGCTCTGTTCTGTCGCAGGAACAGTCCCGAACATTGAGATTTGCACCGCATTTTTTGCAGATACCTTTACAATCCTCCCTGCATAAAACCCTCATCGGCCAATTGATCAGGATTTCATCATAGATAAGTTTATCGACATCCAGATATGAGCCGTTGATATAGTCCGTATCCTCTTCCTTTGCATCCTCTTGCGCTATCAATGGATCATTCCGGTCAATCACAAGATGCACGGCTACCTGCACTTCTGCAAGACATCTGCCGCAAGGAACCGCAAGCGTTACGTCTGTTTCTCCAAAAATCAGCATTCGCTTATTCTCCTGATTCTCGCAACGCAAGGTAAACGGCATTTTTTTTGTAATAGGGAACGTACCTAATTTCGATTGAAACGATGCAAGATCCGTTTCCACTTGCTGCTCCACTATCTTATTCTCTTCTGATAGTAAATTGGTAATATCTACTTTCACATCTGTCTCCTATCCATACCTAAGATATTATACCCAGGGTTTTTCCATTTGTCAATATTTTTATTTTCTTTCTTTTTCCTATTGACTTTTTTGTATTTTTATATTATTGTATTAATCATCTAATACAATAACACATACAAGAGAGGTGATTACATGGCATGGAACCTTACTTCCGACCGCCCTATTTTTATACAGCTAATTGAAATTATACAGATTGCCATTATATCCGGGAAATATGCGCCGGGTGACAAGCTTCCGTCTGTACGGGATCTTGCCTTTGAGGCGTCTGTCAATCCCAATACCATGCAAAAAGCGCTTGCCGAACTGGAACGGGACGGACTTGTTTTTTCCCAACGAACCAGCGGACGATTTATTACGGAGGACACTACAATGATTGAACAATTAAAATCCACCCTTGCCAGAGAAAAAATCGAACAATTTTTAGAAACCATGCAAAACCTTGGTTTCCAAAAAGAAGAAACCGTTACATTGATAACTGAATTAGGTAATTGCGAAACAAGTTCAAAATCTTGATTCCAATAGGGTAAAGGCCCGGT
>CAOJLW010000162.1 GCA_948438565.1 uncultured Lachnospiraceae bacterium
AGCCTTCCACAAATCCCAGATAGGTATATCCCCTCAGATACGTACTATTGTCATAAATCTGCGCCTCTTTTTGGGGTTTCCCAAAGAAAAAGCCTGTCGTAAACTGACGGTAGGTACAGTTTGCAATCTGGTCCAAATACCATGGCATATGCTGCCGATACTGCCTGGGCGATTCCATATAATCGTCGATTGCCATCCGGTAGGTCCTTGCCACCGTCGCCACATAAAGAGCTGTTTTCATCCTGCCTTCTATTTTAAAACTGTCAATCCCCGCCTCAAACAATTTGGGGATATGTGCAATCATACATAGATCTTTGGAATTAAAAATAAACGTGCCGCGCTCATTTTCAAAGACAGGCATATATTCCCCCGGCCGTTCCTCTTCGACCACGGAATAGTTCCAACGGCAGGGATGCGTGCAGGCTCCCCGGTTGGCGTCCCGGCCGGCAAGATAATTGCTCAGCAGGCATCTGCCCGAATAAGAAATACACATCGCGCCATGTATAAACGCTTCGATCTCCAAATCGTCCGGGATATGCTTTCGGATTTCCCCGATCTCCTGCAAGGAAAGCTCCCTGGCCGCCACGACCCGTTTTGCGCCCTGCGCGCGCCAAAACAAGAAGCTCCCGTAATTGGTATTATTGGCCTGCGTACTGATATGAATCTCAATTTCAGGGCAGATCTCCTGTGCAATGGCAAGCACGCCCGGATCGGAAATGATCAGGGCATCCGGCTTCATTTTCTTTAACTCCGCAAAATAAACCCGGACATCCTCCAAATCGCCGTTATGCGCCAGAATATTTGCCGTGACATATACCTTAGCGCCGTATGCATGGGCAAACGCAATTCCCTCTTTCATCTCTTTTACGGAAAAATTTTTTGCTTTTGCACGAAGGCTAAACGCCTCCCCTCCAATATATACCGCATCCGCTCCAAATACAACTGCTATTTTTAAGACTTCCAGGCTGCCCGCCGGGATCAACAATTCCGGACGCTTCATCTGCCATTCCCCCCGCAATCTATTTTTTGCAACTGACCGCCAGACCATCGCCAACCGGAAGCACCGTACTGATCAGCCTGTTATCGTGCGTCACTTCATATAAATATGCCCGCATTCGTTTATGGATGGTACGATTCCTCCTGGTTACGGCAAATCTCGATTCGAGAATATCTCCTTCCTGCAACACATTGTCAGAAACCAAAGTCCCGCCAGACGAAAGCAGCCGAATGAGCTCCGGCAAAAAAGCTAAGTACTGCCCCTTAGCCGCATCCAAAAAAATAAAATCAAACGGTTCTTCCAATGTTGGAAGCAATGCCTGCGCGTCGCCCTCCAATAACGTGATCTGCCCTTCCCGTCCGGCTTCTATAAAATTGGCCTTGGCAATCGGAATACGCTTCTCATAATTCTCAATTGTAACAATCTTGCAGGCTGTCGGATTGTATTCCGCCATAAACAAAGCGGAAAACCCGGTGGCGGCGCCCACTTCCAAAATCCGCTCCGGTCGTTTTAAAGCCAAAAGCCATTTTAAAAACTGCTGCGTATCTTTCCGGATCACCGGCACATAAGTTTCCTGCGCCTCCCGTTCGATACGGTTTAAAAAATTCGTATTCCCCAAATCCAGGGAATTGATATATGTTGCCAGACGCTCGTCTATTATCATACCTACCTGCCCTATTCCTCTGTTTCCGTATCGCATACCTCTTCTGCGGACATCACCTGCATCATCTCCTGCGCCGTCATAGAAGTAGAAAGCGTATACGTCCCCTCTTTGATCTCGCCGGAATAGGCCGACAGCTTTAACTGTAGCACAAACAGGTTCGCGTCACGGATCAACCCTTTCTTTTTTAACAGATCGCCTAGTTCCTTAGCGCCCATATCGGCGACAACCTGCACCACCTTGTCCTTTCCTTCCTCCGGCAAATCAACCGCCTTTTCAGTAAAGACGCGGTAGCCAAATGCATAGGCGCGTTTTCCACCCTGGTACATCCCAATCACCAACAATATCAGAATCAGAGCAGAAAAACTAATGCTTACCATTTTCCATACTATTTTGCTGGCGCTCATTTTTTCCTCCGTATCCCTGCTGCGGTCACACAAAACCGATTTCAAAGTCCAGGTTTTCCAGTACGCTCCAATTCACCTCGCGTACCAGCCTGCAAAATGCTCCTTCCGCATTTAAATATTCCCATACAATCGGATGTTCTATTACCTGTGCATACTCTGCCAGCAGCTTTTCTGACTCATCAAAAATATCTGTCCCGCTTTTTTGTAAATGATAATTCCGTTTTCTGAATTCATCGGCTTTTTTCTTTAAAATCGGGTATTTGTATAGCGCCTGCTTGGCTTTTTGATAGCGGACGTATTCTTCGCACCCTTCGATTGCCAACGCCAAATCTTTCGTAAGTTCCTGCACCTGATTCATAGGCTTTCCTCTTTTCTGTCGACCGCCCCAAAGCTATCGGCTATACCTCCATAATAATCGGGATAATCATTGGCCGTCGTTTTGTTTCTTTCCAGACAAATTCTCCAAGGGAATCCTTGATCTCCGTTTTAATCCGGCTCCAATCCGTCACATGCTTGTCCATCATCTGATGCATCGTGCCGACTAACACCTGTCTGGCTTCATCCATCAGGCTCTCGGCCCCCCTGACATATACAAATCCTCTGGATACGATATCCGGTCCCGCCAATACCTGTCCGGAACCCGATTCCAAGGTCAAAACCACGATAATAATGCCTTCTTCAGCCAAATGCTGCCGATCTCTTAATACAATATTGCCGACGTCGCCAACGCCAAGGCCGTCTACCATAACATTGCCGACATGGACGCGTCCAGTTACGGCCGCTCCCTCCTCATCCAGTTCCAGCACGTCCCCGGAAGAAAGTATAAAAATATTTTCATTGTCATATCCCAGTTCCTGCGCCACTTTTTTTTGCGCCATCAGATGACGGTATTCCCCATGTACGGGAATCGCGTATTTGGGACGCACCAAAGAATAAATCAGCTTAATATCCTCCTGGCAGGCATGACCGGATACATGCGCGTCCTGAAAAATCACGTCCGCCCCTTTCTGGAACAGCTCGTTGATCACATTGGATACGGCTTTTTCATTTCCCGGAATTGGATTGGAGCTGAAAATAATCGTATCTTTGGGCTTGATGGCAATTTTTTTATGCATCCCGGAAGCCATACGAGACAATGCCGCCATAGACTCCCCCTGGCTCCCCGTCGTAATCAAAACCGTCTGCTCATCCGGATAATTCCGGAGCTGTTCCACATCAATCAGAGTATTGTCCGGTATATCCAAGTAACCAAGCTCCGTGGCCGTAGAGATAATATTGACCATGCTCCGTCCCTCTACCACGACCTTCCGGCCATATTTGCATGCGGAATTAATGACTTGCTGCACCCGATCCACATTGGACGCAAATGTGGCAATGATAATCCTCGAATTTTTATGCTCGGCAAAAATATTGTCAAACGTCCGGCCTACCGACCGTTCCGTCATCGTAAAACCCGGCCGCTCCGCATTGGTGCTGTCGCACATCAGCGCAAGCACGCCTTTTTTTCCGATCTCGCCAAGCCTTGCCAAATCAATCGCATCCCCAAAGACCGGCGTATAATCCACTTTAAAATCCCCGGTATGCACTACAATTCCCGCCGGCGAATAAATGGCAAGCGCCGCCGCGTCCTGGATACTGTGGTTCGTCCGGATAAATTCCACCCGAAAACTGCCCAGGTTGATATGCTGTCCATAGCGGACGACTTTCCGTTTGACCTTAGTCAGCATATTATGCTCCCGAAGCTTGTGCTCAATAATGCCGATCGTCAGTTTTGTCGCATAAATCGGTACGTTCAGTTCACGAAGAACATACGGGATCGCCCCGATATGATCTTCATGCCCATGCGTAATAAAAAATCCCTTTACTTTATCCACATGGTCACGCAGATACGTAATGTCCGGGATTACCAAATCAATGCCCAGCATATCATCCTCCGGAAAAGAAAGGCCGCAGTCCACGACAATAATACTGTCTTCGTATTCGAATGCAGTAATATTCATGCCAATCTGCTCAAGCCCTCCTAACGGAATGATCTTTAGCTTCGTATGTTCTATTGTTTTCTGTTTCAAAATTTACCTCCTTATTCTTTATATTCTAAGTCCACATCTTCGATCAGTTCTGCAAAGACCTTCCCGATGGCCTGTAGTTCTGCGTCCTCTTCCACCATCACATAGACTGTCTCTTCTCCTTCGGAAGCTATTTCCTTTAAAATATAAGCATCTGAATCACCATCTTCATCTTCGGTGACCAGCAGATAGTTCTGATTGTTAATTTGTGTCTGCTCAAGGCAGAAAAAAGCAAGGGTTTCCTGTGTGCCAGGAACCGTAAAATTAATTTTTTCCATAGTTATCCCTTATTCCAGATCCGCTGCCTGTCTGTTATTGGCCAAAAAATCCAAATATCCCTGTAAAATCAATATAGCAGCAATCTCATCCACATATTCTTTGCGGCTTTTGCCATGGATGCCGCATTCTGTCATTATCATATCCGCCGCTACGGTTGTCAGCCGTTCATCCCACAGTTCCACCGGCAGATGCGTCCTGCGCTCTAACATCCCCTGAAATGCACGGGTCTTTTCGCAGCGTTCCCCTTCCGTATTGTTCATATTCTTTGGGTATCCTAAAATGATTTTCTCTACACCATAAGAAAGGGCAAGCGCTTCGATCCTTGCCAAAGTTTGACGCAATTTACCGGGGGACTTCCGTCGGATAATTTCCACGCCCTGCGCCGTTACACCCAATGCATCACTGACTGCCACGCCAACCGTATGCGCCCCAAAATCCAGCCCCAATATCCGCATAGATTTGCCTCCACACTATTCCAGCTTTGTTTTAATGTACTCCTGTAACACCTCTTCTACGATTTCGTCACGTTCCACTTTCATAATCAGACTTCTTGCATTATTATGGCTGGTAATATACGTCGGGTCACCGGACATAATATATCCAACAATCTGGTTGACCGGATTATAGCCTTTTTCTGTCAATGCCTCATAGACAACCCCAAGCACGTCCTTGACCTGCATCTCCGGTTCTTTCTCTACTTTGAAAAATTGTGTGTTGTTTAAATTCTGCATAATTTCACGCCCTTATATCCTGCTCTTTTGTTTATCCTGCACGCAAAAGCATTGCTAGTACCATTGTAATATATTATTCCCTAAAATTCAACCATAAGATACAGACCGTCTTGCATCTTGCCCGCAACCCGGCCTCTGCGCAGGGTATTTGTCAGATTTTCCTCCGTTTCCAAGGCCATTTTGACGTATTCTGACGTATATCCGACCATATAACGCCTGTCTCCAATCGAAACCGGCTCTTCTAACAGCGCTTCCGTCTCTTTCCCCTGATAGTATTCCCGAAAATCCTCAGACATTTCATGTCCCAGAACAATTAATTCTGCGCTACGCCTGGCTTTGACTTCCTCCGGCATCTGTTGGTCCATGTCTGCGGC
>CAOJLW010000163.1 GCA_948438565.1 uncultured Lachnospiraceae bacterium
AGCTGACTATGACGGATGAGGGTGCGGCTGCATTTGCAGAGATGACGGCGGCCAACATCAACAAGCGTCTGCCGATCGTTTACGACGATCAGGTGATCAGCGATCCGATTGTAGAGCAGGCGATTACCGGCGGTACAGCCCAGATTACCAAAATCGGTTCGTTTGAAGAGGCGGAACGTCTGGCGACTAATATTCGCGTTGGTTCTCTTTCCTTACAGCTGAGTGAGCTGCGTTCCAACGTAGTCGGCGCGCAGTTGGGAAGCGCGGCGATTTCCACGAGCTTAAAGGCGGCGGCAATCGGCCTTGTAATTGTTATGCTGTTTATGATGATTGTATATTTTGTGCCTGGCGTTGCGGCTTCCATCGCATTGGCAATTTATACCTGCCTTGTAATTGCGACCTTGTATTTATTTGAAATTACATTGACCTTGCCAGGTATTGCAGGTATTATCCTGTCTATTGGTATGGCGGTGGATGCGAACGTCATTATCTTTGCGCGTATTCGCGAGGAGATTGCCAGCGGAAAATCCATCAGCCTGGCTATGGATATCGGGTTTAAAAAGGCGTTGTCTGCGATTATCGACGGTAATGTGACCACCTTGATTGCAGCCGCAGTTTTGTTTATGCTTGGTTCCGGTACGGTGAAGGGTTTTGCGAGCACTCTGGCAATTGGTATTATACTTTCAATGTTTACAGCTCTGGTGATTACGAGAATTATATTAAATGCATTGTTTGCAGTCGGATTGCGGAATGAAAAGTTTTTTGGAAGGGGAAAAGCCTTCCGGCCATTCCATTTGGTGGAGCGAAGGATTGTCTTTTTCGCCATTTCCGTTGTGATTGTTGCGGCAGGCTTAGTGTCAATGGGCGTGCACGCTTCCGGCGGCAATGCGTTAAATTACAGCTTGGATTTTATAGGCGGTACGTCTACGACGATACCGTTTGAAGAAAGCTATACCATTGAGCAGATCGATGCGGATATGGTGCCATTGGTTGAAGAGGTAACCGGGGACAGCAATGTGCAGACGACGCAGGTGCAGGGGACCAATCAGATTATCTTTAAAACACGCACGCTTACTCTGACAGAACGTGAAGAACTCAATCAGGTCTTTATTGATAAATACAGCGTCAACAAGGATGAAATCCAGTCGGAAAGCATCAGCTCCGCAATCAGTTCGGAAATGCGTGCGGACGCGGTGAAAGCGGTTATTATTGCCGTTATCTGTATGTTGATTTATATCTGGTTCCGCTTTAGCGATGCGCGTTTTGCGGTCAGTGCGATTTTGGCGTTAGTGCATGACGTTTTGGTAGTTTTAACCTGTTACGCCGTTATGCGGATTTCCGTGGGCAGTACCTTTATTGCCTGTATGTTGACGATTATCGGTTATTCAATCAATGATACGATTGTTATCTTTGACAGGATCCGTGAGAATCTGCAATCGAACAAAGTAAAAGACGCGGGAGATTTAATAGAAGTTGCCAACCAAAGCCTGACACAGACGCTGAGCCGGAGTATCAATACTTCCATTACGACGTTTATTATGGTATTTATGCTGTGGTTATTGGGCGTTGCTACAATTCGCGATTTTTCTCTGCCGCTTATGGTAGGTTTGATCAGCGGTTCGTATTCTTCCATTTGTGTGGCAACCCAGCTATGGTATATCTTTAAACGTAAAATTGGCAAGAATCGGATTGCGGATCTGGAAGGAAAAGCGGCATAGGATATGCAGGAAAGGAAGTGGGCGTCCACTTCCTTTTTTCTATACATAATTTTGTATGCAGAAGGTTTGCGGCTGTTTGGGCCGCGAATCGAGCAGGGGGAACTTTTTCATACGATGGATAAGGGAGGTTGCAATTAGTCATGCGTCTATTGGTAGTGGAGGATGAAAAGGATATGAACCGGATTATGGTCAAAGAGCTGGAGTCGGAAGGCTATCTTGTGGATAGCTGCTATGATGGGGACAGCGCTTTGGATTATCTTTGTATGGCGGAATATGACGGCGCGATTTTGGATATTCTGCTTCCAAAGATGGATGGGTTTACCGTTTTAAAAAAGGCGCGGAAACAAGGGATCACGACGCCGATTTTATTTTTAAGCGCGAAAGGCGATGTGGATGATATTGTACAGGGATTGGATCTGGGGGCGGATGATTATATGGTGAAGCCATTTGAATTTAAGGAGCTTTTGGCCAGGATCCGTATGATTACCCGAAAAAAAGCCGATGTACATGAAAATATCTATACTTGTGGAGATTTGGTGGTCGATTGCAATCACTGCACTGTAAAAAGAGCTGAAAAGCTGATTGAGCTTTCGGCCAAAGAATATTCCGTGCTTTTATATTTGATACGAAATCAGAATGTGGTTGTAACACGGGAGCAGATTGAAGCCAATATCTGGAATTTGGATCGATATGGCAGCTCGAATCTCGTCGATGTCTATATTCGTTATCTAAGGAAAAAAATAGACGAAGGTTTTACATTTAAAATGATTCAAACGATTAGAGGGGTGGGATACGTATTAAAGGGAAGCGAGTAAAGCAGGTATCGATGATTCATTATATTGTCATTTGGCCTGCCATTGCCATGATATGTATGACATTGATGATGATGATTGCGATCCGTTTATTTTCTAATGCGGCGGTTGATTATGAGATTAAGCGGGAAATCAGGAAAAGTACGGATAACAATCGCCACAACTTGTCAGTGGTGAATGGAAAATTGGAGATTGCAGACGGGTTTTCTTATCAAAGCGACAATGTATCGTTTGTAGTATTAAAACGAAACGGCGAAATACTGGCCGGGGAATATCCCGAAAATATTCGTTCCGATATGGAAAATTTGCCGATTCGAAACAATCTCAGCAGTGCATTGGTATGCGATGGGGCGACGTATTATGTACGGGACGCCCGGATTGGAAGAATGGCTGGGAAAGGCTTGTTTTTACGTGGATTTTTGAAAAAATCATATGCGGACAGCGTTTACCACAAATTGGAGATGGGGTCTTATTTGATGATATCAGGTATGTTATGCGTGGTTTTATTTGGGACTCTGATTTTGGCAAAGCGCATTTCAAAAGAATTGAAAAATATGTGCCAGACAGCGGAGCATATCGGTTCCAATCTGGATATGTCTCAACGAATGCGGTGTGAGGATCATATGTTTCGTGAAATTGCGGTTTTGGCCAGCGCCAATAACCGTATGCTGGATCGTCTGGAACAGACGTTCCGCTTGCAGGAGCAATTTACCTCCGATGTCGCGCATGAGCTTCGAACGCCGGTAGCAGTGGTATTGGCGCAGTGCCAGTATGCGAGGGAAAAGGTTCGGGACGCTTCGGATTATCAGGAAGTTTTGGATGCTATTTACAGGCAGTCTAAGAAGATGAATACATTGATTACACAGCTTTTAAAGTTTTTGCGACTGGATCAGGATCGGGTACAGATGCAGGAGGAAGTGCTGGATTTGATGGAAATCGTACAATCTGTCTGTGAAGAGCAACAGGAAAAAGGAAATGATACGATAGCGATTCACTTGCATTTACATGAGGCGGTTACGACGGGGGATATTAGTCTGATCATTATCGTCATTCAAAATCTGGTGGAAAATGCTATAAAATTCAGCTATCCGGATGGACAGGTGGATGTGGAGACAGGGGAAAATTCCGGGCAGGCGTATGTGCGGGTCACAGATTATGGCATTGGAATTGAGCCGGAAAAGCTTGAAAATATTTTTCGGCGTTTTTATAAATGCGATCAGTCCAGAAATGCGGAAGGATTTGGTCTGGGATTGCCGTTGTCGTTAAAAATTGCCAAGAAGCATGGCGGCGGAATTGATGTGCGCAGTGCGGTCGGAAAAGGAAGCGAGTTTACTTTATGGTTACCAAAAACATAATGCTCCATTGTGGCGTATGCGGATAAGCTTGCCGGAAATCTCTGTCATCAGTTTTTTAAACTTCCGTTTTCTGGCTTCTGTTCGTGATTTTCAACCATTTGGATATCTTTTTGTATTCTACCCTCAGTGAATAAAGGGACACACTCTTGAGGCGTGTATCCCTTTATTCACTGAGGGTATTAATTTTTATATGTCATAAGCGCTCATAGGAGCTTTCTTTCACATTCCTAAAACAATGAAATCTAAGCCATGGGAGATGGAGGAAATACCATTTATGTCAACACGAAATAAAACATGGTGATTGCAATCGCTTCTCTATTTAGGCCAAAAGTCAAGGATAGAATGAAACTTATCCTGTAGTACATCGAACATACATTTGGATATGAAGTATCATAAACAAGCTTAAGACAAAACTGCTTGCCTATGAAAAGGATGGTAATTATTTTTGAAACTTTTTTTCCTTTCTATGCATCTAATAGGATGAAGGAGCGAGCAAATCAAGACTTCCGCGGAAATCATCATTCGAATGAATAAGAAAAACAGCTGTCAGCTGTAGAAGGGAGGGCGTAAAAAATATGCAGGCAATCATTGAGAAAGCTGTCTTAGGAGATGTGGAAGCATTTCTGGAATTAATGGACAGAAATTCTCTATCCATGTATAAAGTGGCCCGTGCAATCCTGAACTGTGACGACGATGTGGCAGACGCTATACAGGATACGGTTTTAAGCTGTTTTGAAAATATACATACGTTAAAGAAACAGGAATATTTCAAAACCTGGCTGATCCGTATTTTAATTAATCATTGCAATCGTATCCTACGGCTTCGTAAAAAGGAGTATCTGCCAGGTAAAATGCCAGAAACCATGCAGCATGACCAGTCGCTTGCGGAATTTGAATTCAAGGAGATGCTGGGTCTGATCGATGAAAAATATCGTCTGATTCTGATTCTCTATTATCTGGAAGGATGGAAGATTCCGGAAATTGGAAAGCTTTTGGCAATGAAAGAAAATACCGTAAAAACGAGGCTTGCAAGGGCAAGACAACAGATTCGTATTGCATATTTAAAAGACGATACAATATCATAATGAGGATATCCAAGGAGGGACTAAAATGAATAAACAAGTAAAAATATTTCAATCGGATCCTACACAATTAGATCCGCACATCATAAAAACGCTTAACGGCGCGTTTCCCCTTCCGGAAACGGTAAGAACGGCACAAAATGAAGCATTTGCAAAAGTTCGCGCTCTTGCAGAAAACCAAGAGGCGCAAGGAAAACAGCGCTTTGCGAAAAATACAAAGAACAGGAAATCCCGTCCGAAAATCGGAACCATCCTTTTCCGCAGCTTTGCAGGAGCAAGTGCGGCAGCGATCGCTTTAGCGTGTGTGTGTATGGCCAATCCTTCCATTGCCGCACAGATTCCAGTGGTAGGCCATATTTTTGAGATTTTGGGAGAATCACTGGAGTTTGCAGGAAACTACATAAAATTGGCGGAACCGATAAAAGTGACGGAATCAGAAATGGAAAATAGAGCTTTTGATGGGGCGACAATCACTTGCTCAGAAGCCTACTGCAATGAGGCCGCTCTTTACCTTGGCCTAATCATCCAATTG
>CAOJLW010000164.1 GCA_948438565.1 uncultured Lachnospiraceae bacterium
GCGGTATTAGACGTGACCAAGTTAAGGTGGATGAACGGCGAATATATGAAAGCGATGGATCCCGATGTGTTTTATGAAATGGCAGAACCCTATATTCGAAAAACCGTTACAAAAGATTATGATTTAAAAAAGATTGCGGCCTTAGTTCAGACCAGGATTGAGACGTTTCCGGATATTGCCGGACACATTGATTTCTTTGAGGAGCTGCCGGAATATGACGTCGCTATGTATACCCATAAAAAAATGAAAACCGATCCCAAGACTTCGCTTTCCGTATTACAGGAAATCCTTCCGGTTTTAAGCGCGCAGGAGGATTATAGCAATGATGCGCTCTATGCGGCTATTTCCGGATTTATCAGGGAAAAAGGCTATAAAAACGGCTATGTGCTCTGGCCTATCCGTACCGCGGTGTCCGGCAAACAGATGACGCCGGGCGGGGCAACCGAGATTATGGAGATTTTGGGCAAACAGGAATCCCTGGCAAGGATACAGGCGGGGGTGGAAAAGCTCACAAAGGAAACGTATGAAACAAGGACTCAATGACGCTCAGCGGCAGGCAGTGCGGCATCAACACGGCCCGATGCTCGTACTTGCCGGCCCGGGATCCGGCAAAACGACGGTGATTACCCAGAGAATTGCCTGTCTGATCCAAGAAGCCGGAGTCGATCCGTCGCATATTCTGGTGATTACGTTTACAAAAGCGGCGGCAGGTGAAATGAAGGAACGGTTTTTACGTCAAATGCCGTCAGAGGGGAAACGCGTAGCCTTTGGCACGTTTCATGCCGTATTTTTTACGATTTTAAAGCACGCGTATCATTTGGAAGCGTCTAATATTATCCGTGAAGAAGAAAAACAATGGATTCTGCGGGATTTAATCCGTTCGATGCATCTGGATCTGGAAGAGGAAGCGGAGATGATCAAAGGTATTCTTTCAGAAATCAGTTTTGTCAAAAACGGACGGATACCGCCGGAGCATTATTATCCAATGAAGTGCGCAAAAGAGGCGTTTAGCAGTCTATATGACGGATATGGCCGGTATTTGAAACGCAGCCGTAAAATTGATTTTGACGATATGCTCGTCAACACTTACGAATTGTTTCAGCAACGAAAGGATATTCTGGCCGCATGGCGGAATAAATACCGGTATATCCTGATCGATGAATTTCAGGATGTCAATCAAATCCAATATGATATTGTGCGTATGTTGGCGGAGCCGGAAAACAATCTGTTTTTGGTCGGAGACGACGATCAGTCGATTTACCGGTTTCGCGGCGCAAAACCCGAGATTATGTTGCATATGCCAAAAGATTACCCGGATGCAAAAATCATTCATCTCGTCCATAATTACCGCTGCCCACAGGATGTGGTGCGGATGGCTTCTCGGATTATTGGGCATAACAGTGAGCGTTTTCCAAAAGAAATGATAGCGGTAAAACAAGAGGAGCATTCGATTACGCAGGATATTTTCGACTCGCAGCGGGAGGCCTATGCCAAAGTGGCGGAGCGGATCCGCGCCAAAAAACATTCCTACCGACAGACGGCCGTTTTATATCGCACCAATATTCAGGCCAGGGTATTGATGGAACGCCTGATGGAATATAATATTCCGTTTGTCACTAAGGATCAGACGCCAAATCTCTATGAACACTGGATTGCCAAAGATATGCTTGCCTATGTCAGGTTAGCGATGGGGAGCCGCAGGCGCAGCGATTTTTTGATGGTGATGAATCGTCCGAAACGCTATTTAAGCAGAGAGAGTCTGGAGAAAGAAACGGTTACTTTCGATGCCTGGCAGGCATTTTATGCAGATCGTCCCTGGATGGAAGAGCGGATTGAGAAATTACAGTCGGATCTTTTGACAATCAAAACGATGCGCCCGTTTGCTGCGCTCAATTATATCCGTAAAGCCATTGGCTACGACGGTTTTTTAGAAGAATATGCTGAGCTTAGAAATATCGAAAAGGAAGAGCTGTTTGAAATTTTAGACGCTTTACAGGAGGGCAGCCGCAGCTATCCGGATTATGAACAGTGGTTTTTACATATGAAACGGTATCAGCAAGAGCTAAAAGAAGCTTACAGCAGAGAAAGGGCAGGGCAGGACGCCGTCACTCTGGCTACTTTTCACAGTGCGAAAGGCCTGGAATTTGACGCGGTGCACCTGATAGACGTCAATGAAGGGGTTACGCCCTACAAAAAGGCCGTTCTCCCTTCCGATATGGAAGAGGAACGGCGGATGTTTTATGTCGCAGTTACCCGTGCGAAAAAAGAGCTGTATTTGTATATTTCAAAAATAATCAATCGTCACAATGCGGAAATATCCAGGTTTCTGCTGGAAGCAGAGGATTAGTCCTCTTCGTATTCCGCCTCATCCAGTAATTCGTCAAATTTTTCCTCCACGACTTTAAATTCATCATCATTTTGAATATTTTCCAGGCTGGGATTTCCGTCCTCATCTTCCAGATAGCGGTAAATATATACTGTGCCGTCGTTATTTTCGTGGCCGTTTTCCGTTAATGGATATAGGACGATATAATCTCGGCCGTCCACCTCAAAAATAGTTAAAATTTCACATTCTACCTGAGTGCCGTCGTCCATATCGAGCGTGACGCAGATGTCTTCCTCGTCGTTTGGCGTTATCGGGTTGTCTTGATTGGGCATAGCTTCCTCCTTTCTTTGTTGCGGTTGATGATTGCGGTACTGGACAAATTATATATAGTTTTGAGGAGGAAGTCAATGAGAGAAAAATATATCGGGAACTCTCAGAAAAACATATACATTGCATGGCAGGAATGTTATAATGGCAACGGGTATAAATGGCAGCGTATATAGACTAGTTTAGGATGAAAAAGGTGATAAGGGCATGAAAAGGAACATAAGACAAGGGGATTTTTCCCGGCTGGGGGCAAGCAAGGGGAAGGCATGGGCAAATTTTTGCCTGTTATGCAGAAAAGAAGCGGATTGCAAAGTGCTTCTGTATGAACGGAACGACAACGGCGGACAGCCGGAGGAAATAGAGATACCAAAAGAGTTTTCCAAAGGAAACTTACGAGCTGTGCGTATAGATGATTTGGATCTATCGGATTTCGATTATAATTTTTGTGTGGATGGCAAGGTTGTGGCGGACGTCTATGCCAACCGGATTGTAGGCAGAGAACTATGGGCGGATGAAAGCCGCAAGGACAGTAAGCAGGAGCTTCGCTGCCGTTTGGAGGACAATCATTTTTCCTGGCGCGGAGAATCGGCAGTGGAGATACCGAGAAAAGATATGGTGCTTTACAAGCTGCATATACGCGGCTTTACCAAGGGACTTCCGGAAGGGACGCCCGATCGGGGTACATTCCGCGGGTTGATGAAAAAACTTTCTTATCTGCAAAAGCTGGGCGTTACTTCCATTGAGTTGATGCCAATCTATGAATTTGAGGAATTGATTCCGCAGGCAGAATCAGAACCGCCGGAATATTCCCGCTGGAAATCCAAAAAGCGGGATAAAGTGCGCAAACCTTTGAAAAAACCGCAATATAAGATTAACTATTGGGGATATGGCGAAGGGATGTATTTTGCGCCCAAGGCGTCGTATGCCGCAAGCGATACGCCGGGGCAGGAATTAAAAGAGTGCATTTTACAGATGCATAAGCGGGGTATGGAATGTATTTTGGAAATGGATTTTTGCGGCGGGATGCCGGGCGCGCAAATGCTTCAGATATTAAAATATTGGGTCGAAGAATACCATGTGGACGGTTTTCATTTACAGGGATCTAATATTCCCCTTTCGCTTTTGCTCGAGGATCCCTATCTTGGCAGGACGAAGCTTTTATATCGGGAGGTTACGGAATATATGGTGCCTGAGGAAGAAAAAGCGTTTCCAAGGGTATTTTTAGATACGGATGAATTTCTCTATCCGTGCCGGAAATTAGTCAGCGGACTGGACGGTACGATTTGGGGGATGGCGGATCAGATGCGCAAGCAGAACCAAAAACTGGGGTATATCAATTATATTGCGGACAACAACGGTTTTACGCTGGTCGATTTATTTACTTATGATTACAGGCACAATGAGGCGAACGGAGAGAATAACCAGGACGGACCGGAATGGAATTTTGGCAGTAATTGCGGCGTGGAAGGCGATACCAACAGCAAAAATATTCAAAAGATCCGCGAACGTCGTATGCGGAATGCAATCGCCTTGCTGTTTTTGGCGCAGGGCGTGCCGATGTTAATGTCCGGGGATGAGGATTGCAATTCCCAGCAAGGCAACAACAACGCCTATTGTCAGGACAATCAGATTGGCTGGAAGGATTGGAGCCAGTCCAGGCGTTCCAAAGGCTTTATCAAATATGTAAAGGCTATGGTCGATTTCCGTAAAAGCCATACCGTCCTGCGTCTGGATCGGCCGATGCGGATGATGGATACGGACGGGTACGGCTATCCAGATCTCTCTTATCACGAAGAGAATGCCTGGGTGACGCCGCAGCGTTTTGACCGGAAGGCTTTGGGACTGCTTTATTGCGGTCGGTATGCAAAGGAAACGGAGGACGTCTATGTTGGGTTCAATTTTTCCAATGTGATACGCAAGCTGGCATTGCCCAAACAAAGAGGCAGGCGGAAGTGGTACCTGTATATGGATACGGCGGGGAAAAATTCGTTTTTGACGGAGGTGGAAGAGTTGACAGAGGCCTGGTATCCGTTAGAAGCGCAAAGCGTTTGCATTATTATAGGAAAATAGAAGGCAGGAATGGACATGAAAGCATGGCAGCATTTAAAGACCATTGTACATCATAAAAACCTGGTGCGTAAAGGCTGTTTTCGGGTAGGACTTTACCGTCAGGGAATTATGCACGATTGGTCTAAATATTCTCCTACGGAATTTTTGGTGGGATGCAAATATTATCAGGGCACCAAGAGTCCCAATAATGCGGAGCGGATGGATAAGGGGTATTCTTTGGCCTGGCTGCACCACAAAGGCAGGAATAAACACCATTTGGAGTATTGGATTGATTATTCAGAAGAAAACAACGGCCTGATGGCCGGGATGCCGATGCCGGTCAACTATGTAGTGGAAATGTTTATTGACCGGATTTCCGCCTCCAAAAATTACCAGAAGGATCGGTATACGGACGAGAGTCCGCTGCGTTATTATGAACATGGCAGGGAACATTATATGATGCACCCTAAGACGCAGGAGCTTTTGGAGAGGCTATTGCATATGCTGGCAGAGAAGGGAGAAGAGGAGGTTTTCCGTTATATACGGACAGACGTATTACAAAACAAGAGAAAGAAGGATTCGAGATGTTAGATAATAAAAAAGTATTATACAGCGGGATGCAGGCGACCGGGACATTGACGTTGGGCAATTACCTGGGAGCTTTGAAAAACTGGGTGAATTTGCATGAAGAGTATGCGTGTATCTATGGCGTAATGGATTTACATTCTTTGACCGTTCGCCAGGATCCGGCTGCATTTCGCAAAAATGCCAGGGCTTTATATGCTTTATA
>CAOJLW010000165.1 GCA_948438565.1 uncultured Lachnospiraceae bacterium
CCCCGGCGGGAGACGCCGTGGCGGATGAGATTGTCGATGAAGTGATGCAGATCCTGGGTGAGACGCTGGCCAATATTGCGCGCGTCGTAAATCCGGAAGTAGTGGTAATCGGCGGAGGCGTTTCGAAAGCGGGCAGTATTATTACAGATCGTGTAAAAAAATATTATGACAATCGATCGTTTAATTCATGTCTGGACGCGCATTTTGAACTGGCGACATTGGGCAACGACGCAGGGATGTATGGCTGCGTTCGTCTGATTCTTGAATAATGGATGGGGCGCTGTTTTGAGCGCCCCATTTTGACATATAACTTCTTCATAGCGTTAAACGGTGGTGTTGACGCCGTTAATAGCGGCGTATTCGTTTTCCTCCATCGGGATCACAAGGCATTTTTGTCCGTTTAAAATCTGCGATTTGATCTGAGACGCTTTTTCCGGTTTTACGCGGAGGATGACGTCATAGGTCTTGATGGTTGGGGTGTCTTTAGTTTCATCATGAAGTCCGGCAAGCATACGGGTGTCTTCCAGCTGCTGTTCCAGGACGGCGACTTTTTTTACCAATTCTTTTTCTTGCCGCAGTTTATTGCCGGCTTCTACGGCTTTAGGATCGATTAAATGGTTAAGAGCAGGGGTTTCTTCCTCAAACGTTTCGTGGTAGGCGCTTTGGATTTTGGCGGCGGCGTTTTCTGGAATATCGGATTCTGCCAGGACGTCTCTGATATCCTGTGCGGTCACTGGGACAAACTCCGATTCCGGTTCGTCGTCCTCCGGCTGGCCGTCCGCCATATCGGAAAGGCCTTGTTGGATTTCATAGAACACTTCACGGGAAGCTTCTTCATCGCCGCCGCAGGCATGTTTGACAATGGACGCCAATGCGAGCCTTTGCTCAGCGGCGGTTCGTTTAGCCGCGCAGCCCAATGCGCCCTCCATTAATTCCGTATGGGGTTCTTTGGGATTTTTGTGGTAGGTCATTACCGCGTGGAGGTCGGCGCTTCGATCCGTAAAAGCAGGGAATAGAAAGCCGCTTTCCGGAGCTCCGACCACCCAGTCGCGGATCCTGGGGCCAATCCGGTTTTCGTCCGCCCGGTAGCCAAGGGCGGGTTTGCTTAAGCTGACCGGGCAGATGGCGCAGAGCAGGTACTCGTAGACTTCTTCCGATTCGTCCAATTTCTGGTTGTCGCTGGTTTTGGCCATAACGTCATAGGCGTCGTGGAAAATCAGGATCAGGTAATTGCCTGCATATTCATATTGATCAATGATTAAATCATAAAAGCGTTCTAACAGTTCTTCATTTTGCAACGCGCTGCTTCTTAGGGCGGTTAAAAATTGCTGCCGTCCTCCGGCGGATTCTTCCTCTAACGGAAATTCCAATTCCAGAAGGTTGTTGCCAATTGTGCCGGAGAGGATTTTTTTTGCGATTTCCAGATATTTATAAAATGCTTCTTCTTCTAAATTTAAGAAGGTTTCCGTAAGCTTTACAACGCGGTTTCGTTCGCCGTCCACATAACATCCGCACATACGGGTAAAGGTACAGGTTTCTTTTTTCAGGCGGCGTTTTAATTCTACGACGTCTTTTTTATTCATAACATAGTTCCTCCGTAATTTTTTTGCGTTTTGTTATTTATTATAAAGAAACAGAAGAAAATCTGCAAGATATGTGTTATACTGTATAAAAATATACCCTTTGAAGCATAATAGCATAAGAAAACTATGGATATGAAGGAGATTTCAAGTATGAAGAAAAAAATCAGCTATGTTCTCCTGGCATCAGCCATTGCCGTATGTGTGTTTTCAGGTTGCGGTAAAAGGGGAACGGATCAGTCGGCTGTCGATGATAACCGTGAGGATACGGCACAGACGGAGGATTTGGCAATAGACAGCACAGGGACGGACTATGTGATGGACACGGAAAGCGACACCAGCCAGCTTCAGCTTGGCAATGCAGTAGAAATCCCGGAAGGGTTTGACGGAGAGTTGGCAGAGACGGACGCGCACGAACGCTTGGAGCAGGTGATCGCTGCATATTGCAACGTGGCGGAAGAAGAGTATGAGAATATCCGTTATTATTATAATTATGTAGATTTAAACGGGGACAGTGAAGATGAAATACTGGCATTGGTTTTAGGACAGGAGGTGGAAGGCATCGAGGGGAATATGCTGCTCTGGCTGGATGCAGACAGCGCCGATACGTCCGCAGACGCTGTGAAGCAATCCTTTAAACAGGTGGGCGCGCCCATTTATATCAGCAACCATATGACAGATGGATATCGGGATCTGATTATTCCGGAGGACGCCAATATTGTGGCCGGCACAGAGGGTTCCGGCATGGATACGGTCGGAGGGGATGATTTGGAAGAGGCGGTTACAGAAGAAGCAAACGCTTCTGGTTCCAATGCGGCAGGCACTGATGAAGGCGCGGCAAGGGCAGGCGCAGATGCGTCCAGAATGCGCTCCGATGATCCAGGTACGGGAACCAGCGCCGGTCAGGAGGGGATCCAAAATAAAGAGGCGGCTGCAAATGACGGTTCCGACGAGTATGGGATCGATTTGATTTCATTAGATCAGCAGTATCGACTTTTGGTTTGGACCGGGGAACGCTATCAGAGGATAGAAGAAGGGACAGCGTTATTTTCGCTGGAAGGCTATGAAGGCGTAGCTATTTTGTCCAACAATATCGAAAGTGATTTGGCCAATGACAATTATCATTTTTTGGGGGAAGCAATGAAATAGGAGGAGACCAGGGGGGGATTTTATGTTAAAGAATTTTGAAGTGCGAAAAGGCCAGATGCCTCCGGAAGAGGTTAAGGCTTTGATCAAAGAAAAACAGGGGGAATTCGTTAGGCAGCAGCAGAGGATCAAGGAGCATCAACTGCCGGTCTTTGTCCTGGTGGAGGGTTGGGGCGCCGCTGGCAAGGGCACTTTAATTGGAAATCTGATACAGGAATTGGATCCAAGGTTTTTCCGTGTCGTCAATATGGTTGCGCCAAAAGAGGAGGAACGGCGTAGGCCGTTTTTATGGAGGTATATGGAAAAAATACCCCAGGCGGGAGAGTTTGTATTTTTGAATTCCGGCTGGCTGGATGAAACAGCCGAGGATATGTTGCATCACAGGATAGACGGAGTCGATCTGGAAATGCGATTACAGCAAATCCGTGTGATGGACAGACAGTTAAAGGACAATGGTTATCTGGTGGTTAAATTATTTTTACAGATTACCCCAAAAGAGCAAAAAAAGAGACTCAAAAAGCTGATGGAGAGCAAGGATACCAAGTGGCGCGTAACGGACAAGGATTTGCAGCAGGTCAAAAGACGAGAAAAGTATGAAACGGTATACGAGCGGATTTTAGAAGCTACGAATACTGGAGACGTGCCATGGCATATCATTGATGCCGCCGATAAGAAACAGGCGTTGCTTCACGCGCTGCATCTATTGACCAACCAGATTGACCAGGCAGTGGAAAACGCGAAAATACAGCCTGAAATTCTGCATAAGGATTATCCGTTATTATCTATGCCGCGCCTGTCGCAGACGCCGCTGGATCAGGAGATGGATAGAGAGGAATATAAAGTCCGTTTAAAAACCTTGCAGAAGCGTTTAAAAAGGCTGCATAATCGGATTTACCGGAAGCGGATTCCGGTGGTGATTGCATATGAAGGATGGGATGCAGCCGGAAAAGGCGGCAATATCAAGCGTTTGTCAAGCGCGTTGGATCCGCGGGGATTTGAGGTTTATCCGATTGCGTCGCCGGAACCGCATGAAAAAGCCAGGCATTACCTGTGGCGTTTTTATCATAGGTTGCCAAAAGACGGGCATATTGCAATTTTTGACCGGAGCTGGTACGGCAGGGTAATGGTAGAGCGTTTGGAGGGGTTTTGTTCGGAAAATGACTGGAAACGCGCGTATAATGAAATCAATGAATTTGAAAAAGAGCTGTCCGATTGGGGAGCCATTGTACTAAAGTTCTGGGTGCATATAGACAAGGATACGCAGCTTGCCCGTTTCCAAGAGCGTGAAAAGACGCCGGAAAAGCAATGGAAAATTACTCAGGAGGATTGGCGCAACCGGGAAAAATGGGATGCGTATGAAATGGCAGTGGATGAGATGATTGCAAGGACTTCGACGGAAAATGCGCCGTGGCATATTATCCAGTCCAATAATAAATATTATGCAAGGATTCAGGCGATTCAGATTGTTATTGATGCGATGGAGCAAAGACTGGAAGAATAATGTGTGAAAAACACATATGCAGGTTTGGGCATATGTGTTTTTTTGTCGTGTGGCCGGTATTGAGAGGTCAACTTTGGCCATAAGCGCTTGAAACTTTCCATAAATATTGCTATTATAAAATTGTTGTATATCCATATACCATAGATTGGAGTTTTTTTATGAAAAAAGTCTGGGAATACATTTCGGTAAAAGCTACCTATGCATTATCGACCAAACGGCTGATGGCGTGGGTTATGCTGGTGATAGGTCTGATTCGTATGGGACTGTTGATATTTTTTGCTCAATTTGCAATTTATCCCATGGTGACGCTGAACATATGCAGCGTTCTGTTGTATCTGCTTTGTTATGTTTCGGTGCAAATGGGTAAAAGTTTATTGTGGGTGTTTAATCTTTCTTATGCAGAGATTATCATACATGCGGTCATTGCCGCTCTTTTAATTGGTACGGACAGCGGTTTTTCATTGTATTTGATTGCGATCCTTCCGCTTGGGTATTACGCCGTATACAATTTTAATGCGAGCGAAAAGGCAATTAATCCCATGTATTATGTGATTTCCTCGGTATTTGCGTTTTGCTTTGTGCGGGTTGCCAGCAGTTATATCAAGCCGTGTTATTCCTATGGGGATTCTAGGGTGGACAAGGCCATTTATATTATGAATTTTTTTGTCGCAGTTGTGGCAATCGTAGTCTTTTTCAGCACTCTGCTCAATCAGATTAAATTTCTCGAAAATCTTCGTCTGCATCAAAATAAACAGTTGGAAGCGCTGTCAAAAACAGACTCTTTAACCGGCCTTGCGAACCGTCGCACTATCGAAGAACGGTATGCGCAGGCAGAGGCGCTTAAGGAAGGTTATGCGCTTATTTTGGGAGATATTGACGATTTTAAAAAGGTGAATGATACATATGGCCATAATATAGGCGATAACGTCTTAAAGGCGGTGGCGGAGGTGTTTAAAAATGCGGTTCGCGGCGGGGATACGGTTTGTCGTTGGGGCGGAGAAGAAATCTTGATTTTCCTGCCGCGGTGTTCCATAGAAAATGCAACGGAACGGGCGCAGGATATCGTGCAAAATATCCGGAACATGGAGATGGAGACGATAGATGGAAAGATATTTCATGTTACGATGACGCTAGGAGTGGCGGTTTCTACGGAAGCGGAGGAATTTACGGAAGCAGTGCGGATTGCGGACGAAAGGCTCTATACGGGGAAAAGATCGGAAGAGCACACGTCTGAACTC
>CAOJLW010000166.1 GCA_948438565.1 uncultured Lachnospiraceae bacterium
GCAACATGAGAAAATCTGTATGAAAAAAGTTGCCAACGTTTACTTGACGGTAACAAGACGGATCCTTCACTTTAATACAGTGGACAAATTGTTAAAATCTTGCTACAATATTTACATATAAAAACAAAGGAGAGAAGATCCAGATGAGTGAGAGCAAAGATTTTAAACCTTTTGTCCCAGCCAACAAAACACTGCCGGAATTTACATCCACATCGATTATTTTGGGGATAGTTCTGGCAGTTGTTTTTGGTGGGGCTAACGCGTATTTAGGCCTTCGTGTAGGTATGACGGTTTCGGCGTCGATTCCGGCAGCCGTTATTTCTATGGGCATTATTCGTAAGATTTTAAAAAAGGATTCTATCCTGGAAAACAATATGGTACAGACTATTGGTTCTGCCGGGGAATCGGTAGCCGCTGGTACGATTTTTACATTACCGGCTCTGTTTCTTTGGGCGGTTGAATGGGGGACGTCGTCGCCTTCTTTGATTGAGATTGCATCGATTGCTTTTATCGGCGGCGCGCTTGGCATCCTGTTTATGGTTCCTCTGCGGAAAGCGTTGATCGTACAGGAGCATGGGACCTTGCCGTATCCGGAAGGACAGGCGTGCGCAGAGGTATTGGTAGCGGGTGAAGAAGGCGGCGACAAAGCCACCACTGTTTTTGCGGGCCTTGGCATCGCTGCGGCGTACAAATTTATTGCGGACGGGTTAAAAGCGTTTCCGAGTGAGGTGCATTATGAAATTCCGGCCTATCAAGGCTCCGGTATCGGCATGGACGTGCTCCCTGCGCTATTGGGCGTCGGCTATGTCTGCGGGCCGAAGATTTCATCGTATCTGTTTTGCGGCGGTATCCTGGGTTGGTTTGTGCTGATGCCGTTAATTGTCCTGTTTGGCGCGGATATTGTTCTGTTTCCGGCAGACGTAAGCATCGCGCAGTTATATGCCGAAAAAGGTTCGTTTGGAATCTGGACGAATTATATCAAATATATCGGTGCGGGCGCGGTTGCCTGCGGCGGCGTGTTAAGCCTGATTAAATCGCTGCCTTTGATTATCAGTACGTTTCGTGAGGCATTGAAAGGCTTTGGAAAAGGCGACGCTACCGGCGAGCGCACCAACCAGGATTTGGATATTCGAATGATTATCGGCGGCATCGTAGTCTTGACGCTGGCGATTTGGATTATTCCAGTGATTCCAATCAATCTGTTCGGGGCGTTTTTAATCGTTATTTTTGGCTTCTTTTTTGCAACGGTATCCTCTCGTATGGTCGGTCTTGTCGGGAGTAGCAATAACCCGGTTTCCGGTATGACAATCGCCACGCTTTTGGTGGCTTCCATCGCTTTAAAGGCAACCGGCATGGACGGACAGGCCGGTATGACGGCCGCGATTGCGATTGGCGGTGTGATTTGTATTGTTGCGGCGATTGCAGGAGATACGTCGCAGGATTTAAAGACAGGATATATTTTAGGCGCGACTCCTAAAAAACAGCAGATTGGAGAGTTGATCGGCGTTTTGGCTTCTGCGATTGCGATCGGCGGTGTTTTATACCTGTTAGACCGTGCGTGGGGTTATGGATCGACGGAGCTTTCGGCTCCTCAGGCCACGTTGATGAAGATGATTGTAGAAGGCGTTATGGGCGGCAACCTGCCTTGGGTTTTGGTAGGGATTGGTGCGTTTATTGCCATTGTGATAGAAATTTTGGGGATTCCGGTGCTGCCGTTTGCGATTGGACTTTATCTGCCGATTCATTTGAGTACGCCAATGATGGTCGGCGGCGCGGTAAAATGGTTGATAGATAAGAAAAAAGGCTTAAGCGAGAAGGAGAGAAAGGACGCCGACGCCAACGGGATCCTCTATTCCTCCGGATTGATTGCAGGAGAGGGTCTGGTAGGCATTGCGCTGGCCGTTTTAGCGATTATACCGGCAGGTAAGGATCAGACGGTCGGGGATCTTTGGGGATCCTTTTTGTCCGACTTGATTCCTGCGCTTGGCGACGTTAGGGTTGGAAATATCATTGGTCTGGCAGCGTTTGCCCTGCTGACGTTATCGCTTTGGAAATTCTGTTTCCGCAGAGCAAAGAACAGCCGGCGCTAAAAGGAGTGTCCATGTCTAAAAAAAAGAATTTTATGGATTTTATTCCGGCCGCCAATCCGGCATATACCTGGGATGCGGATCCCAAAGGCATTGTAACGGTTCATGTGGTCAACAAGGGTTTTTACAACCGGCTTGCGCAAAAGCTGTTTAAGCGGCCTCGCATCAGCCATATTGCACTGGACGCATACGGAAGCTTTGTCTGGCGGCAGATGGATGGGAAACGAAATGTGTATGAGATTTCCAGGCTGGTATCGGCGCAGTTTGGCAAGGACGCCGAGCCGGTTGTGGAACGGCTGGTGCGATATATCCAGATTTTATATCAGAACCAGTTTATCGGATATGTAAAACCGAAATAGATTGTTATCCAACAAATAAGCAGGATTTTGCCGTGTTGATATCGGTGAAATCCTGTTTTTTTGTTTCATAGGAAAGAGCTTGCTGCTGTGAAGGATGAAAAGGTCTGGGTTTCCAAGCGCCGATGGCGCTTATTCGGTAACGACCGAAATGGAGTGTAAAGGATGCGCTGTAGAACACACTTTTTGCTTGGTATAGAAAAATAACAAAAAACTGGGATTTTTTTGCCCTATGGCATATCTAATTAATGCAGGGTAAAAAAGGAATGCTCCGGAGCAATCTAAACGATCTGTGCGTACAGGAGGTATGCTTTATGCAAAGCAGAGAAACAGAAGATATGGTAAGAATGGCTCAGCAAAGAGATCCCGATGTTTTTACAGAACTGATGCAGCTTTTCTTAAAAGATATGTACCGAACGGCGCTTGCAATCCTTTTAAATGATGAGGACGCAGCGGATGCGATTCAGGATACGATACTGGCCTGTTGGGAAAAAATACATACGCTCAAAGAACCGCAATACTTTAAAACATGGATGATGCGGATCTTGATTAACCGATGCTGCAAAATGAAAAAATATGCCAAAAGTATGGGGACGTTGGAAGCGTATGAGGAACCGTCCGCCTGCGACGAATACAATTTGGAATTCAAAGAGGCATTGGCGTCGTTGGATGAAAAATACCGCGTTGTTTTGACATTATTCTATGGCGGCTGTTATCGTATTGATGAAATAGCAGGAATGTTAAAAATTCCCAAAAGCACGGTGCAGACGCGTCTGCAAAGAGGACGTAAAAAGCTGGCAAGGGATTATTATGGGATTTAGAAAGGAGAGAAAACAGAATGATGAAACACAATATATTTTCAGAAGATGTAACAGTGCCGGAGATTGTAAAAGAAAAAGCGGAAAGCGCATTTTTTGCCATTCAAACAGAAAGGATGGATATAACAGGACACGGGATACAAAAAAAGCGGAAGGGAAACAGAAAAAGGGCGGGAAAAACGGCATGGATATGCGTTGCGGCTGCAGCCTGCATGGCGCTTGTGATTGTAACAGAATTTTGGACGGGGCATACAAACGAAGTCCGGGAAGGGGATACGATTCGTACGGCGTTACATCAAATTGATAAAATGTTTACGTTGCAGGTAAAGGCGGAAGAAGCGGAGGACTTACTTTTATTGACAGAAGGGGAACCCGTTCCTGTGACGATCCGTGACAGTAAGGCGGGAAGCTGGGTTTTTGGAGCGAACGATTTAGAGGGTGGCATTCTAAATTACTGTATCAATATACCGCCGATTATTTGTGAGGGAAGCCAGATCGAAAGCATTACTTATAGCGTCAATAACGGCGTATTTCAGATTGTGCAGCCGGAGAATGAGGAGAGCATCATTGTGGACGGGCAGCGCGCTGACGACGCTTTCCATATCGGAAGCATCGGAGGAGACTATGACGAGGAGAGAGACGGGATGCCGTCCCGTCCGTTTGAAACGGTCTATTATCAATCCATTACCCTGGATTATGACAGACAGTCAGGGGAATATACCTGGATCAATCTCTGTAAGGAACGCGATCAAAGCGAGGAGATCATACAATTGCTATGGGGGGAGGACGTTACGATAGAAGCATATAATCGTGGAATACAAAAAATGCTGGATTCTACGGCGCTCACCTGTACGGTCAATTATACGGATCATACGTCGCAGTCAGTGGATATCAAAGTAGACAGCCATGTGATGACTCGCAGGGAAGCAGGGGAGACGCTGGATCCCGGAATGGATCCAAGGGATTTAGACGAAAAAACAGCAGTGATTACCTTTGAATTGCAGCCACAAACAGACAATTGACAGATTTGCAGCAACCGCGCCACAGACGGCGCGGTTGTTTCTTGTTTACGGTTTTTCAGAAAAGGGATTTTATAAAAGGCAAAAATGTGTTACGATACATAGGATATGGTTTTTGGGAGGGTATCGGCCAGATATTGAATGGATTGTACAAAGGAGGAAATGAATGGCAGGAAAGTGTATTCGTATGCGATGGAAAGCGTATGTCTGGATGGCCGTTTTGTCGATTACGGCTGTTTTATGCGGATGCAGCCAGAGAAAAGCCGTGACGGATTATGCCATGTCTGATGTCAAAGCGGAGTCGCTGTCAGGCAATGAGGCGTCGGTTGCGGGTACGGAAGTGATGCCGGAAACAGAGGAAAGAGCGGCAGAAGAGGCGTATCAGGGACTTTTGGCATCCTGTATGGAGTTCTATGGGGAGCAATATGCGCTGGATGTGACTTTTTTGGAATGGCTTGCAGAAGAATATGGCGATTCATGCATTTTAGAGCTTGCAGATGCGGCTGAATCCCATACGCTGGATACGGATGTCTGGCGTCGTTTGACCGGAAATACCATACACGTGCTGTGGCTGTTGTTTTGTGAGCAGACCGGACGTAAGGATGATAGGCTGAATGCCGTCACATGGAAGGACTGCGCCGCTACAGAAGAGACGACGTTAGCGTTTACAGGAGACATTAACTTTGCGGAAGGCTATGTGACGACCCGGTATCTGGATAGCTGCGCCGACGGGATTTACGGATGCTTTTCCAAGGATTTGCTGACGCTTATGAATGGCATGGACGTTATGATGATCAACAATGAGTTTACGTATAGCGACAGAGGGCAGGCGCTTTCCGGTAAGGCCTTTACGTTTCGCGCGGATCCTTCCCGTGCAGAGCTGCTGCACGTTTTTGGGACGGACATTGTAAACCTGGCCAATAATCATGTCTATGATTTTGGGCCAGACGCCTTGCTGGATACGATTGCCACCTTGGATCAGGAGGGGATACCGCATATCGGCGCCGGCGCGAATCTGCGGGAAGCCAGTCAGCCGTATGCCTTTATCTGCAACGGTTGGAAAATCACACTGGCTGCGGCCACGCAGATTGAACGAAGTAAAAATTATACAAAAGAGGCGACGGCGGATACGCCCGGAGTTTTAAAAACCTTAAATCCGGAGAAATATGT
>CAOJLW010000167.1 GCA_948438565.1 uncultured Lachnospiraceae bacterium
GCATCTGCCTTACAAGCAGAGGGTCATAGGTTCGAGCCCTATAGGTCCCATATGTGCCGGCGTGGCGGAACTGGCAGACGCGCAGGACTTAAAATCCTGTGGTGGCAACATCGTACCGGTTCGATTCCGGTCGCCGGCACTATTTTTTTAATATGTGTGTGTAGCTCAGCTGGATAGAGCACTTGGCTACGGACCAAGGTGTCGGGGGTTCGAATCCTCTCACGCACGTTATATTATCCCTTGAAAACATAAGGTTTTCAGGGGATTTTTTGTGTTACGTATGCTAATAACAAAGATGAGCGCGGCAGACACGGATATTTATGGACATTCTTTTGACAATTCCATATGGGCGAAATCCACAAAAAGTATGATGTGTAGAAAAAGGAGACTCTATTTTCCTGGCCGTTATCTTGCGGTTCCGATAAAAAAGAAGTAAAATAATGATAAGACAGAGAAGTTTGGAGGAAAATCTCTATAAAGAGGATAAAGAAATCTTTTTGGGAGACGGTGCAGTGAAGATTTTTCTGAACACGGATAGCAAGATGGACGATGTGAGCAAGGAGTCGGGAGCTTTTCTGGATTATGTGGCAGGAAGGGAAACAGAGGATTCCTATGTAAAGAAGCTTCAGAATGCGGTAGACAGAGCAAAGAAAAACAGGGAATGGAGGCATGAGTATATGACGTTGTTAATGAGAGATCAGGAGAATATAGAAAAAGGAATAGAAAAAGGAACATTGCAAGAGCGTAGAAAAATCATAATCCAAATGATAGGACAGGGATTCAATGATGGGCAAATTATGTCTGTTTGCGAAACGAACGAAGAAGAAATCAGCTTATGCAGAAAAAATATGCGTCATATGATATAAAAAAACGCATCATAAGGATGAATGGGAGCGTTTCAGGTATGACCTGGTTAATGAGAGAACTGGAGAATTGATAAGAAGAGAGAGACAGCTATGAAAAACTAATAAATGTATAAAATATCTTTTTGTTTATGGGGTGAAGTCCTCGGGCGCCAAATGATTTTGGTTGTTATGCAGATTACTCG
Organism: uncultured Lachnospiraceae bacterium; assembly: GCA_948438565.1. GTDB lineage: Bacteria > Bacillota > Clostridia > Lachnospirales > Lachnospiraceae > Roseburia_B. Next base: position 1,049 of record CAOJLW010000167.1, read on the forward strand.
TTAAACGTGGGTATAAAAATAGTAAGAGGTGAAAAATCGCAGTTCAGACGTAATGTCTTTTCTGCGGTTTTTTTATTGGACTATAAAAAAATAAAAATAGATGGATTATGTATTCTGTTGGTGAAAAATAATATATTTATATAGAATATTTACAGAATATTGTGGAAACTATGCAAAAAACTTTATGTGAACGGTAAATTATAAAATAAATATATAAAAATATTGTAGAAACATGAAAGAATATTGTATGGAGCGCCTAAACGTCAAATGTTATGCTAATGTTGTTACAATTTTATATGCAATATGCTAAGGAAAATATGGAAACATGATGAGAAGTAGAAAAGTTTCGTTTAAGAAAGGAGGATAAAGTAGACATCAGTGACTCAACGTGAGAGAAGTTGAGTAAGTGGGCGTAAGTTATAAGGAGAAAAGTGGAAGGAGAGGTAGCATGAAGCTAAAAAAGACTATGAAAATGGCATTGGCAGCAATTACGTCTATTTCAATGGTTGTTGGATCCGTACCAGTTGCACTGGCAGCAGAGCAGGATCCGGAACCGGATAAGGGGTATGAGGAGCGTTTGACTCCTTTGATGGGATGGGCCTCCTGGAATGAATTTGCCGCTAAGATCACGGAGCAGGATTTTGTGGAAAATATGGACTTGATGAAAGAATATGGCCTGGTGGATCTTGGTTATGAGTATTTTAATACCGATGATGGATACCAGGGAGGACGTGATGCAGACGGATATGTAACGCATAATGTGGAAAAATTTCCTCATGGAATGAAATATATTGCAGATTATGCACATAGCCTTGGAATGAAAGCGGGTATTTATACGGATCTTGGCGTGCACACCTGCGCGTCCGTATCGGATGGCGAAGGAGATAAAGATTTTCTTGGTCAGCCAGGTACAGGTTACGGTTTAACGGTTGGATTATATGAAAATGAGGAAAAAGATCTACGACGCTATTTTGGCGATTGGGGTTTTGATTTTATAAAGGTGGATTATTGCGGAGCTCGTGATTTGGGATGGGCGTTATCCGGTAAAGGGACAGAACAGTATAATAAAGTTGGCGATATTATTGAAGATCTACGCAAAGAATACGGAAGGGATTTGATCTACAACGTATGCGCCTGGACATTTCCAGGTGAAGCTGTTGTAAATGGACAAGCAGATTCCTGGCGTACGGGCGGTGATTTATCAGCAAATTTTGATTCAATTGTAGGACAGTTAGATAGAATTGTAAATCTGGCGAAATACAGTAAGCCTGGTAAGGCAAACGATTTGGATATGTTGCAGATAGGGCGTAACAATTTGACAAATGAGGAGAATAAAACGCATTTTACGATGTGGTGTATGGCGGCGTCTCCGTTATTGATTGGCGCGGATCTCAGAAAAATTTCTCCACAGGCTCTGTCAATTTTAAAAAATAAAGAACTGATTGATATTGATCAGGATCCGGCTTGTATTTGCGCTTCCGTTGTAAAAACAATCAATAATTTTAATGATGGAGACAGTAAGCCAGTGGAAATCTGGAGTAAGGATCTTGGTCAGAAGAATTCCACAACAAAGGCGATTGCTATTTTAAATCGTGCGAATACGCCGAGAGAAGTGACAATATCCTGGAATGAGTTGGGTTTTTATGGCGATATGGTCGTGCGTGATTTGTGGAAACATCAATACATCAATGTGGAGGATGGCGATACGGTTACGATTCCTGCGCATGGGACATTAGCATGGAAAGTAGAGGGTAAGTTACTGCCTGAAGCAGCAGAAGAAAATCTCAGTGATCCTGTAACAGCGAATGTTGAGATGTCCATTGAGGATAAACCGGCAGCAATGAATTTGACAGAAATGGGCAATGCGGATTGGTTTTATTTTCAAAAAAACAGCGCTGCCAATGTTACGTTCAGAAGAAAAGCAGATGTGGAACAACAGCTTGACGTTAGCGCAGATGTACCGGGAAATATAACAAAAGATGATTTTTATGCGGATTCTGTGACGGCGTATACCTGGACGGACGGTACGCCTCAGGTCAATGGAACTAATGTAAAAGGCGGACATACGGTTAGCAGTACAATTGGAAACTATATACAGGTTGACGCGCGTTCTGACTCCAGAGAGCATACGTTATATGTGCCGATTACAGGATGGCATTCTGACGTACAGATTGACGCGTTAGTAAATGGCGAGGTAGTGGATTCTCAAACGATCAGCGGAGCAACATGGTCGGATGGACAAATACGTGTTAATAAATATGCAACCGTTAAATTTTCCTCAGATATACCGGCAACGGTATCTGTCAGATGGACGTTGGTAGGACAGACTACGTCAAACGGAAATATAGCCATTGAAGGCGCCGCCCTGCATATTGATCCGGATCAAGAGGAGCCAGCGGCTTTGTATGGTTCTTTAACGGACGTATTCAAAGAAGAAGTGGATCTTGCGGCAGAAGGAGATCTGGACTATGTACAGTTTGGCGGTGAAAATGGCACGCTGTCAGCAGAAAAGAATGGCGTTGATCTGCTTGGAATGTACACAACAGGTGAAAATGCAACAGTGGTATCGGCGGATACGGATATTGTATATCAGGCAGACGCAGCCAGCGCAAGTAAAGGCGCAGCTCAGTCAGCGTTAAACAGTAAATTTATCGTTACGTTACCGGCAGCAGAGGAAATGACAAAAGCGAAGATATATCTGGGGGTGGAAGAAGCTTCTGTGGCTGTACGCGCTGCAAATGGAAGCATTACATTTGCGGAAGATGTAATCGAAACAGGTAAGGGCAACAAGGTATTGTCCTTGTACTATAAGAGTGAAAAACCAATCCGGGCGTTATTAAAGGTGACAGGGACGTTGGGCGAAAACGCTAAGGCGCGTCTGGATGCAGTGACGCTTTCCAGGGCGCAGGATACGTTGACCTTTGATCCGAAATTATCGCAGAAAGATGATACAGTAAATGTACAGGCAGAAGTGATTGATAAGTCAGACAATATTTCTGCAAAAACAATGGAAGTAAAATTATATAAAACAGACGGAACATTGACAGATACTCAATCTGTGGCGATTGAGCAGATCTGGAAGGCTACGGCAAATATGGACATCGAATTGCCGGTTGGTTTTGCCGGAGAGGCAAGGATTTGTATTTTGGATGCAGAGGGCCAGGCGCTTAGTGAGACTTTTACATATCAATTGCCGCTTGCAAATCGTAAGAGCAGCGCATTTTTGGGACGTTTTACCGCGCAGAAAATGGTAAAAGACGGAGCTATTTTAGTGGATGTGCGCTCACCGCAAGAATTTGCAAGAAACAAGATTGACGGGGCAATCAATATTCCGCAGGCTGATATTTTAGAAAAAGCGGAGGATATTTTAAGCGCTGCCGGCGCAACAAAAGACACCAATATTATTGTGTATTGTTCGACAGGAAAACGAAGCGGGCAGTCGCGTCAAATCCTGATGGGTATGGGTTATCAAAATGTGTTTGATTTTGGCGGATATGAGAAATGGTACGTGGATCCAACTGTTCTCTTTTCAGATTATACGGACATGATTACGACCAGTTCGCCGATTACGATTGGACTGGATGGTATTGAGCATGAAGAAGTGCAGGTGAAATATTCAGTAGGAGCGGACAGCACGATTGCAGATGCTAAGGACTATACCGGAGCGTTTACTTTAGAAGGATGTGAAAATGTTGACGAGACGGTAAAAGCATATTTGCTTTTTGCAGATGAAGTGGTATATGAGACTTCCTATGAATATCAGGTATTTGTGGATAAAATTCCGGATCTGACAGGGTTGGACGGCGTATATTGTTCTGAGTTGACGCCAATAGATTCAAAAGTCGGATATAGCACAGTGAAAAATGATATGTCGACAGATAACCGCAGCATGAGCATCGCTGGACGTGCATTCCCTAAGGGTGTGTCCGGACACGCGCCGTCCTATATGGTCTATGAGATTCCGGAAGGCGTAAACCGTTTTGTAGCGGCAGCCGGCTGTGATGATGAAGTTACTGGCAATGCCAGCGCTTTAAATGCTCTGATTTACTATTATGTCTATATTGACGGCGTCCAGATGGATCGCACTGTTATGATGACGCCAAGAAAATATTATGTATTTGATATTGCAATTCCGGAAGGCGCAAAGGAAATAAAATTGGAGGCCAAAAATGCAGGAGGCCGTAGCAATTCCTTTATGCATTCCGAATGGGGAATTGCCAAATTTGTTTACGATAGTCATTTGACGGAAAAAGCGGGAAAAGTGACGCTGCATGTAACGCCATCGGATGCGGAAGTGATTATCACTAAAAAAGGTGAGTCAGATGCAATTGCTCCTTTGGAGGACGGCAGCTATGCATTGATGCCGGGCGAGTACACCT
>CAOJLW010000168.1 GCA_948438565.1 uncultured Lachnospiraceae bacterium
AGTTTTTATACGTATGTTTCATAATATGATTGACATTTTTGGCGTGCAGAACCGCTGGAAAATACGCTTCATCCAATACCACTCCGATATCTTCTTTTATCTGCTGAAATCCCTTGTCCCGATTGTTCTGCCCCAATACATGAATTTCTCCGGCGTCCCTTGGGACACTATTCATTAACAGCTCTATCGTCGTGGTTTTTCCGCTTCCGTTTTCCCCAACCAATCCCAAGATGCAGCCGGACGGAAGGGATAAATTGATATCCTTCAAAGTAAATGAAGGATATTTTTTCGTCACGTGCTTCATTTCAATTGCATTCATTCCTCTACCTCCAATATAGAAAACATTTTTAACAGTTCCTCTTTGGTAATTCCACAGCTTTTAGCCAACTTTTGAATTTCTTGCATATGTCCTTCAATTTTTTTCAAGTATTCTTCCTGAATCAGCTCCCGGTTGGTTCCCGCTACAAAACAGCCTTTCCCTGTAACGGTATTGACATACCCCTCCCGTTCCAGCTCATCATACGCCCGCTTTGTAGTAATCACGCTGATGCGCAAATCCTTTGCCAATCCCCGGATGGACGGCAGCATCTCGCCCTCCGCAAGCGCGCCGTTTATAATCAATTCTTTAATTTGAATATATATCTGTTCATATATAGGCTGATTACTGGAATTTCTAATAATAATATCCATGTGCTTACCCCTCTTACTGTTTATAGACAGTATATACAGTATTAACACAAATGTCAAGTATAATAAAAAACGTGTGCCATACAGCGCACACTCGAAACGGAGCGCCACTGCGTCAGCCGTCAGTTTCCTTTTGTGTGCAGTTCGCATCCTCCACACTCCGTTTCGGCAATCCGGAGGGTTTTATTTCATAGGAAAGTCAGATTCTTTCACGCTTCACAACAGTAAGGTCTTTCCTATGATATTAAGATAAGGCAGAAAACGGAGAGTATCCGTTTTCTGCCTTATCTTAATATCATAGGGTTCTTTAAGATTTGGATGCGTCCGCATCCCGCCGATTGTTTTCAAAATAGCTCAGTCCCGTGCGATGTAAAGCCACCATTAATAAAGGAATTAAAATTAACTGCAACACAATTCCAGGTATTGCATTCAAAAAGGCTCCCGCTAAAAATATCTGCCAGGTAAAGGCTTTTCCAGCCATACTATACATAACGACAGATACGATACCCCAGACCACCCTGCCGCCAATCATGGCAATAATCAACGAACGATATAACGCTACAATGCACTTCCAACGGGAATGATTGTATAAAAAACCGCCAATCACACCATAGGCCGCCAGCTCAAAAGCCATAGCCAAACCATTTGGCATCGGCGGCATCCCAAACAGCATATACCGGAACAACGGAAGTATAAACCCTACAATTCCACCGTACTGCCAGCCGCATACCAATCCGCATACCAAGACAGGCAAATGCATCGGCAGCAGCATCATTCCGATCTGCGGAATTTGCCCGGTTAAGAATGGCAGCGCTATGCCCAGAGCCAACAGCATAGCAGAAATCACCAGATGTTTTGTTTGTTTTCTAATTGTTTGATGATCCATATCAATCCCTCCTGATGCACCCCATCGTTTTATGATACGAAAAACGAACTGGTATCTATCGTAAAATCGCTGCTTTCTTCAATTGAATATGCTCGCAGATAATTTTCTTCCATAGGCATCCATTGTTTTTCAAACATGGAAAAATAACTGCCTTCACGCTGTCGCAGACGACGCACCCGCTCCATTACGGAACACGTCAAGAACACCTTACAATCGTAAGAAGCTTCTAATGACGGATGATGGGAATAACTGCCTTCGATTACGTTCAATGGATGCGGCTCTAACTGCAATGACTGACCAAAACGATCTTGCCCACAATCGTAAGGCCGGTAAATCACCTCTTTTTTTGCACACAGCGGATCCAGCGCCTCCATACGCAATCGAGTAAAATCCATATTGCCACCGGGAACTTTTTTCCAATCCACAGGACGCTTGTCCAGTGGAAGATAAAAATCATCCATATGAAGGATATTACCGCCAAAAAGCTCGCCTAACAAGTGAGCAAAACGCGTTTTCCCACTGCCACATCGTCCGTCTATGCCGACAAGAACCGGTTTTCCAGACGCCAACAGCCGGTTAATTTCTAATACTGCGGGAAAATATCCGGCATATTCTGTCTTAAGCAGACGGTAATGCGGCTGGTATGCCGCACGATAAACTTCGCTATGATGAACGGGTAGACATCCCCTTTTTTTCCACGCTTCCATCCATTCTGTCACTCCGGAAAACTCCAAACACTCCAGTTGCCTGATTTTCTTCAAAAGTCCTTCCTTTGTCCCACAGACCTCCTTGGCAGTCATAATTAATAAAGACGCCAACAACCTGGCTCCTTGCAACGTTTTGCAGGCAGAAATAGGGAAACGACAAAGGCACTGTGCAATCGGCTCTGGATATTGCGGAGAGCCGCCATGCCGAATAGCTAAAAACTCTTCCTGAATCATAGCGGCACAGGCTTGTTGATCTGTGATCAAATGCTCAGGTCCAAATTCGCTTTGAAAAATCAACTTTCCATAGTCCTGTGGCTCCATAAGGGGATAACAGGTCGTATGCTTTTTCACTATTTGTATAAAATCGCCGTTCATCTGTTTCCTCCTGTCCTGCTATGTCTTTGCCACATGATAATCCATTGTAACGAAACCAAACGATAATTGCAAGAAAACCCTGGAAAATTTAAGATTTGGGAAAACGATTGCCGCCTTATGACAGATATGATAAACTAAAACGGATGCCCTCCATAGGCATAAGCGCATATGTATTTTTTGCTTTGTCCTATATCTTATGATTTTCCGGAGGCATTGTCAATTACTTAATTTACACATACCTCAATTCCTGATGATTGAGGAAGCACACTAAAAAGAAAGGAACGAATATCTCTATGAAAAAAAGAATTGCAATGTTAGTCTTATCCTTTACATTGGCAGTCTGCGTACAGCCTGTTTCCACACTTGGAATGCAAAACTCCGCCACAAACCAAATTTCCACCTCCATAGCATCCGTAGAAAAAGCAAACGCCAATGCCGACGTTTATCAGGTAACAATCGCTTTTCAGGCAAACGGCGGCGCAGGATCTATGAGTCCATTAACGGCCACTTCAACCGCAGCCACGCCATTGCCACAAAATACGTTTACACGAAAAGGCTTTACCTTTATTGGCTGGAATACCGAAGCGTCCGGAAACGGCACAAGTTATGCTAATCAGGCTGATGCAGCGCAATTTGCAAGCGCCACGACCAATGGACAGACCATCACACTTTATGCGCAGTGGAAAATCAATACCCCTACGCTAAAAAGCGTAAAAGCGGCAACTCCCATAACCATAAAGGCCAACTACAAAAAAGACAGCCGCGCAGCCGGCTATGAGATACAATATTCTACCAAAAAGAATTTCAAAGCGGCCCAATCGGTTGTTGCCAAAAAAGGTTCTTCCAGCAAAGAAATCACCAATATCGTACCCGGCAAAACCTATTATGTCCGTTTGCGCAGCTTTTACAAAAATGCAGGCGTCAATAGCTACAGTGACTGGACAAAGGCCCAAAAAATAAAATTGAAAAAAGTCAGCTCCATTTCCAATACCAAATCAGAGGCAACCATTGAAGCAGACGTTACCCTGACGGGTTCCGGAACCGGATACCACGCCAAGCTTGTCATCTGTACGCCGACTTCTGCCGTATCTTTCGGAATTCAGTATGATGCATACGCATCCGCGCCATATACGGGCAAAGCGATGGCTCTCATAGAAAATGTCGCTTCCAACAATCCTGGCGGCCAAACCTATACCCGCCCCGGAAACAAATCCCTAAAGCTTGGCAAATCCTATCATATGATGATGACGATTGACAAAAAGGGAAACGGATCGGTCTATCTGGACTATAAAAAAATTGGAAGCTTCAAAAATTCGGGCCTTGCCAACCAACCCTTATATTTACGGGTTGAAGGTTCTGCCAGACTAAACGGAGACAGTGTAAAAGCCACTTTTAAAAACATCAAGTGTAAAAACGGCGGTAAATATGATCCAAATAGAATATGGACCACCTATGAATTCAAAACAAACAAGACCATATCCAGTAAAGTAAAATCAGATGGCACGATTATCATTTCCGGACACGTATCTGGACTTCCTTCTGGTGGAGACTGGGATAATCAATATGAATCTGTTTCCAACATCCGGCAATTTCAATAATTATTCTTGGATACTTTCCAGGGATAAAGGTAATCATCTAAAATAATTTGGAGCTATCGCTTTAACGAATGAAAATTCGTAAAGCGGCAGCTTCATTTTTTTGCTTTTATATGGGATTTCAAGAAAAAACTCTGGATAATTCTGTTATACTATAAACAAATGTGTTCTGACAAAATCAGCGCTATGCACTTCTCAATCCTGTCTTTGTTACTGCTGCCTTCAAAGGCCAATAACTCATCAACATCCATGCCTATATAATTGGCTATCGCTTCCAGTGGTATTTTGAAGTATTACGTGAGACTCTCTAGTAACGCCAGCCACAGTTTCTGTCTTGATATTTACATCATAGGCGCTTGATGCCGCCGCCATTTGCCTCTCACCAGTCTAGGTCTTTGCCAGCCTACTTCTCTCTAACTCTGACTTTGCAATTTTTTCATCTAACAACTCCTGCTGCTGTTTTTAGTCTGCGCCCGCTTTTCCAAATATTCATGCAGCAGTTCCTTCTGCCTGTCTTTCTTTTCACTCGTCCTTTTATAGAAACTGTTCTGTGAACGCACATTAAATTCAGAATCATAACCAACAGGCCACGAATTCGCCCTGTACTCATTCAGAGTAGCGCTAATTCTGTCCTACTCCAAAAATTCCTCCCTGCCACATCACGCACATTTTCAAGTCCCATCCCATGATCCGTGATAATTCCAGGTAATGTACTCTGTTTCGTTGTGGCCGGAAGCAAGCTGCCTTTTCTTTTAGGTACAGTCACGTCAAAGCTGTTCTCAACTTCCAGCAATAAAAACTGTCTTTTCCGTTTCAGGGTAAGGCGAATAAATCCTTTACCTGTTTCCAGTTTTTCACAGGCTTCAATAGCATTATCTAAAAGATTGTTCAGGATAATCCCTACGTCGAATACCGGAATTTCTCCGCCATACCGGAAATCTGCATCAAACCGAATTCCCGCTTTTTCCGCCTTGCGGCATTTATCATTAATGATAACATCCGTGACCGGATTTCCCGTCACATACTTATATTCCAGTTCCTGCATGGTTTCATCCATCCGCCGTACATAATCTTCTATCTCCCCATACTCCCCGGCTCCTGCCAGTCCTTTGATATTCGCCATATGGTTCTTCATCTCGTGGCGCACCTTCCGGATGCTTCCATAGAAAT
>CAOJLW010000169.1 GCA_948438565.1 uncultured Lachnospiraceae bacterium
TAACCCCTACATAAATTTCAGAAATTTTATACCAGGTCGCATAATCCACAACACCAGTCACCGGCAGGCCAAACACAGACTGAAAGATTTCTACGGCTTCCTGGGTCCTAGGGCCATAGATGCCGTCCGCGGCAATTGCCGGAATAGCCGGATATGCCCTGGAAATCCGCAAAAGCTGCGACTGCATCTGGCGAACCTTTTCCCCGCGTGAGCCAAGCGAAAGATCCACTCTCGGCCAAGACGCCGGAATGCCGGCTATTTCATCCGCTTCGTTGACATACATATTGTTGCCATAATAATATCTTAAAATTTCAATAAAACTATAACCCCTGTCTCCTAAATCCTTCGACCCCCACTGACTCATCCAATTCGGACAGCTGACCCGCTGGCCGTCGCAGTACTGGGTTAAAATCGGCTGCTTGACATTGGGTCTGGAAAGGTAACTTTGAAAAATATCATCAACCACTCGGGAAATATTTTCAAAAATATTCCGGCCATACACCCATTTATGGTCAAATGCCGTAGAGGATGTAATCGTAAAATCATAGCCTTTGTTTCGATACCATTCCGTATAGACGCGATTCATCGTAAACGACATAATCGCCAGAATATTTGCACGGATTGTCGCGTCCGGCCAAGTGGCGTAGATTTCACTGGAAGCTACATTTTTAATATAGTCTTTGTAAGTGACATAATAATCCCGCGCCGTATTGTCCGAAGGCGCCCCATCGTGCACAATGACATATTCCGGCACCACGACGCGGCTTAATACGATTTCGCCTGTCTCTTCCACCGGTTTAATCTCGTCCTCTGGAATTTTAGCGGGGAAATTCCCGAATAAGGTATTGGCGGGAATCACAATCGTATCAATCGGATTGATATCCGCCTGCTCAGAGGCCAATCGCACCCTCTGCACCGCCGTTTCACCGGAAAACACCTGTATACCGGAAACATTGACCGGAACATAGCCTTTTGCCGTCACTTGAATGGTATATTCCGCATAGGGCTGCTGATCGGACGGCTCCATACTGTATTCTAACGGCGGCGTCCGAAGCGCTATCCGCTCTGTCTGCCCGGAAGAATTAGTAGTCACTTGTTCCAGCGTACTATCCGGTTCCCCAGTATAAGAAATCGTAACTTGTGCATTTTCAATCGGCAGTCTGCCGGATGGTGTTTCTACCTGAATCTGCAAACCGCCTTCATCCAACGTATCGTTCTGCAGATACCTGATATTTTGTTTGGACATAAGGATTCCTCGTATTACTTCTCAATAACAGTATATGCACAAAACTCTTCTATGGTGCGCATTCTCAGGAAATTTTTATAGGCCAGTGATAATCGTCATGGTTTTCAACATAAAAAAACGAATCTCTCAAAAGATTCGTTTTTTTAAGAGCGATAGACGGGACTCGAACCCGCGGTCTCGACCTTGGCAAGGTCGCGCGTTACCAACTACGCCAATAAATATACTACAGGAAAAATTGTATTTTGTCAACATAGAATTTCAAAAATTTCAAATATTTTTTTGCGGTTTTTTTACAGATATGCAGCCGATGCATGGCAAGCGTTTTCCCAAGACAGAAAACGAAAACATCGGCCGCATCCGCTCCCAGTTTATGGACGGCAGACTCCTATTCCCTGGAGGCAATAATCATCGTCTGATAACCGTGATCCTTTAATTGTTGTTGCAGCTTTAAAGCGTCTTGCAGAGAATCCTCTTTTCCGGCTACAACGTGCAAAATCCCTCCGTCTTCAAAGACGTAACTGTGAAACCCCTGATCTACCAGCTGCTCCGCCAAAAAGTTAGCCGTCGTTTTATATCCGAACCTGCCGACTTCAACGCCATAGACCATCATCGTTTCGTGAACGGCGTCTTTTATTTCTTCCATGGAGGCGCAGCCTTCACACAGTTCTCCGGAAGTTTTTACATCTCCCCTCCCCTGTGCCGCAGCATTTCCTCCAAGCGGCGCCGACCGTTCAATCCCCATCGCAATTGCGCTGGCTATCTCATTAAAATTGTTGTCAAAGATTTCATTATCCCGATCATGGTTAATAAACCCAACTTCCACCAGGACGGCGGGCATTTCCGTACTGCGGAGCACGACAAGGCCTGCCCGTTCCTCAATGCCAAGATTGGCAAACCCCACTTGCTCCAGTTCTTCATTGATCGCGTCCGCCATACGCTCGGCCCGTTCGTCCCCGCCAAAAATCAAGGTCTGCACGCCGTTATAGGTATTATCGTTTTCTCCCGAATTCCTGTGGAATGAGACAAAATAATCCGCTCCCGCTTCGTTGGCTATCTGGGCCTTTTCATAAGGGGACTGATAAATATCCTCCGTCCTCGTATAAATCACATCATATCCCTGCTGTTCTAAAATTTTTCCGACTGCCAACGCCAGACGCAGAGTGTCGTCTTTTTCTTTTCTGCCCTGGTACATCGCGCCATTGTCAAAGCCGCCATGCCCGGCATCGATTACAATTGTTGCCACAGCTTCTGCCTCTACCATATATTTTCTTATTATCCTATGCAGAGGTTAAAAAAACGTACCATGACCATCTCAATCCTGTATCAAAAGGCAAAGCTCCTCCAATTGTCCGGCGTCCACCGTCCCCGGAGCTTCTGTCATCAAGCAGGAAGCATCCTTGACTTTTGGAAACGCAATCACGTCACGGATCGAATCCGTATGCACCATATGCATCACCAGCCGATCCAGGCCATAGGCAAGTCCGGCGTGCGGAGGAACCCCATATTGAAAAGCATCCAGCAAAAACCCAAACTGCTCATGCGCTGCTTCTTTGGTAAATCCCAAAACTTCAAACATCTTTTCCTGCACGTCATTTTGATGGATACGAACTGAGCCACCGCCCAATTCCGTCCCGTTTAAGACGATATCATAGGCTTTTGCCCGAACCGCGCCGGGATCGGAATCAATGTTGCCCCAATCCTCCTCCATGGGCATCGTAAACGGATGATGCATCGCCATAAAACGGTTTTCCTCATCAGACCACTCTAACAGTGGAAAATCCGTAATCCATAAGAAATTGTAGCGGCTTTCATCCAAAAGTCCCAATTCTTTGGCCAATTCCAAACGCAATGCGCCCAGCACACTCCAGACGATTTTATCCTTATCCGCAGCAAACAGCAGCAAATCCCCAGGTTCGCCGTCCATAGCGCCTACCAATGCATGAAGCTCTTCTTCCGTCATAAACTTAGCGAACGACGATTTATACGTGCCGTCCGCATGAATGGATAAATAGGCCAGTCCTTTTGCCCCGTAGCCTTTTGCAAACTCGACCAGCTTATCAATCTTCTTCCTTGGCATCGCGCCCTGCCCTTTGGCATTGATCCCGCGAACTGAACCGCCGTTTTCCAAAGCTCCGGTAAATACGCCAAAACCACAGCCGTCCACCAGCGCAGACACATTGCAAAGCTCCATCCCAAACCGCGTGTCCGGCTTGTCGGATCCAAAACGATCCATGGCCTCCTGCCATGGCATCCTAGGCAGCGGAAGCGCGATTTCCACGCCGGCCGCCTCACGAAAAACATATTGCAGCAGGCGTTCGTTGACGTCCATCACGTCGTCCATATCGACAAAAGACAATTCCATATCCGCCTGTGTAAATTCCGGCTGCCGATCCGCGCGCAAATCCTCGTCACGGAAGCATTTTGCAATCTGAAAATAGCGATCGTAACCGGAACACATTAACAGCTGCTTAAATAACTGCGGCGACTGCGGCAGTGCATAAAAGCTGCCGGGATGTATACGGCTAGGCACCAGATAGTCTCTCGCCCCCTCCGGCGTCGATTTGCAGAGAATCGGCGTTTCAATCTCCAAAAAACCTTCTTTTGCCATAAAATCACGCATCAGATAAGCCACCTTGCTCCGCAAGATCAGATTTCTTTGAATATCCGGCCTGCGCAAATCAAGGTAGCGATATTTTAACCGCAGTTCCTCTTTTGTCTGGCTGTCCTTTTCCACCGGAAACGGCGGCGTCTCGGATTCCGATAAAATCCGCAGCTGCCTGGCCACCACTTCAATCTCTCCCGTCTTTAAATTTTCATTGACCGCAGCCGTACGTCTCTGCACGTCCCCGACGACTGCAATGACAAATTCGTTGCGCAGCGTCTGCGCTTTTGCAAAACCTTCGGCGCCTACGCACTCTTCATCCAATACAATCTGAAGAAGCCCCGAACGATCTCTGAGATCGACAAAAATCAGCGCGCCCAGATTCCTGCGCCGCTGCACCCATCCCATAACGGTGACGCTGCCACCGATATTTTCATTGGAAACTTCCGTACATCGATGGGATCGTTTCAACCCCTGCATTGACTCCGCCATATGCTCTCCTCCTAATCCCTGTTATAAAATTCCTGAAATGTATCGTATCCTTCCGACGCCAGTTTTTCCTTCTGAAACTTTTTATTTTTATTCATCCGCGTCAATAGAACCTGCTGCCCGTCTTTTCTAGCCTCCTGCGCCGTACGAATCACGTCGCACAATCGATCGGCCGGATAATTCTTTTCAATCAGGTAGGCCGCCTTTTTCGGACTGCCCGGAATCTGAAATCCCCGTTCCATCAATAGCAGGATAATCCGCTCAAAGCCAATCGAAAAACCGCAGGCCGGGACAGGATTGCCGGTAAAATTGCCAATCATTTGATCATAACGCCCGCCGCCGCCACAGCTTCCGCCAAATTCCGGTATCGCAATTTCAAAAATCGTCCCGGTATAATACCCCATGCCACGCACCAGCGTCGGGTCAAACACCATCCGAAAATCGGCCGCTTTTGTCTTTTCAACGCAGTCGATAATCTCCTGTAGGTTCCGTCCAATTTCATCGTCCAAAAAATCCCCCAGCGTCCGGCTTAAGGCGGCAATAGCCGATACGCCGTCCTCTTCTCCTTCCACTGCGCGAAACAGACTGAGATAACGGTCGACGGCCTCTTGTGCAAACCCGCTGTTTAACAGTTCTTTGGCAACGCCGTCCAGACCGATTTTATCCATCTTATCCGAAATAATAAAGACCTCGTCATAGGACTGTTCCTCAAATCCGCTGTAAGCAGCCATAGCTTTTAAAATCCTGCGCTCATTGATGCGGATTTCAAAATTTTCAAATCCAATCCTGCCGAGCGTCTCGGTCGTAGCCAAAATCAACTCAATTTCCGCCAAATTTGACGGCTCGCCCAGAATATCGATATCACACTGGGTAAACTGACGGTAACGCCCCCTCTGCGGCCTGTCCGCCCTCCAAACGCTCCCCACTTGCAGCGCTTTAAACGGGGACGGAAGCTGATTGGCATTGTTGGCGTAAAACCTGGCCAACGGAAGCGTCAAATCGTAGCGAAGTCCCAAATCCACCAAATCCGCCTCTTGCTTTGCATCCTCCAATTTTAA
>CAOJLW010000170.1 GCA_948438565.1 uncultured Lachnospiraceae bacterium
GTTATTGATGACAAATAATTTGATCGGCAGCCGATTCGTCCGAATCGTCTGCATCTCCTGCAAGTTCATCTGGATGCTCCCGTCTCCGGCAATACAGATAACCTCTCTGCCACCATTGGCCAAACAGGCGCCTATCGCAGCCGGCAGCTCATACCCCATCGACGACAGCGCGCAGTTCATCAAAAATCGCTGCCCTTCCCGAATCCGATACGCCTGGCTTCCGACTACGCTTGCCGAACCATTGGCAACCACCGTAATACTGTTGTCCGGCAATTGCTTACTCAAAGAATCGATAAATGCGTAGACATTGGCCGCCGCCTGTCCATCCTGATAATGCTTCTTCGTTACCACCGGATACTTTTGTCTCCAAATATGGCATTGTTCCAGCCAATCCGTATCGTTGCGCTTCGGACTTTCCTCCATTCTGGCGAGCAGCTTCTTGATTACGCTGCCCACATCCGCACAAATCCCTTTGTCAATACGGACGGTTTGTTTTTTTAATTCCGCTTTGTCAATATCGACCGCAATACAAAACGCTTCTCTGGCCCATGTTTCTTTATGATATCCCACCTGATAAATATTGAGCCTGCATCCCAGAGCCAGAATCCAGTCGCTGTTTTGTACGGCAAAATTTCCAAAACGGTTGCCCATCGTACCGGCACGCCCGGCATAATAGGGCGACTGATCGTCAATCTCATCAATGCTGTTCCAGCAGGTCACCACCGGAATTCTTAATTGTTCCACCAATCTCCGGAACGCCGGATAATTGCCGGACGTCCGGATCGCGCTGCCCGCATAGATAATCGGTCGCTTTGCATCCTTTAATGTTTGCAGGATAACCTGAATATCCTCGTCCGACGCCTCATAAGACGACGTTTTTATTTCTTCTAATGCGTCAAACCCCCGCAGATTTTCCGTATCGATCCACTGTCCCTGAATATCCAAAGGGATATCGATCCAGCAGGGCCCCGGCCTGCCTTCCTTTGCCATAAACAGCGCCTTTTCTAACATGTACCGAATCTCCGCAACATCCTCGATCATAACGCTATACTTCGTCATTCCGGAAACCAGCCGGATAATATCCATTTCCTGATTACCCAACGAACGCAGCGGAAGGCCGGAGCGCTTGATTGTCAATTCCAATTTGGTCTGGCCGGATAAAACCAACATGGGAATCGAATCCAGCCATGCGCCCGCAACCCCGGTGATGGCATTCGTCGCGCCAGGACCCGACGTTACGCACACCGCCGGCAGTTTCCGATTGACACGATAATAGGCTTCCGCCGCCATAGCCGCCGCCTGTTCATGATGGTGATACACACACTTCAAATGATCCGAATGGCCAAACGCATCGTTTAAATGCATCGCCCCTCCGCCAACTACTGTAAATATATGCTCTATTCCATTCTTATAAAGGAATTGTTCGATGTAATCCGCTACTCTGATCTTCATATCCCACTTCCCTGTCCGCTTTCATAAAATGAATCTGTCAAAAACAACAATTTCTTCTTTAAATTTAAACGAGCCAACGCTTCTCTAGTATCCTGATTAATTTCTTCCGCACGCTCTTTTGTAAACGAATGCTCCATATTGGGATTGATATAATTTGGCGTTTCCGCCTTTTGATATCCGTCAAATCCGGCTAACGCAATATCCTCGACCCCAATCTCCCCAAACAGCTTCAACAGCATAATCAGCGGATTATCCACAATCGCCGCCTGCATATCTAACAGACCGCTGTATTCTATTACAAAGTCAAACGTATCCTTCATCCTGGTAATATTGGAGGTTGCAATCACCAAAAAAGCATCTTCCCTCCTGCTCAAGCGCGAGCTCATCTGCACATACCGCTTGGAATTTGTTACAAACAAATAGTCCATACCCGGCACGTAATAATTAACCGCAATGACGACGCATTCCTGCCGCCTGACATATGCCTCGATTTTTTCTCGCTGCGTTTTCAAGGAATTTCCGGGAGCCAGCAGGACAATCCGCTTTCCTTTCAGCTTTTCCATCAACCGTTTCTTATCGTTGCGATCGTCGCATTCCCGCTGCTGATATCCCAGATAAATCTGTTCGATATACGCCGGATCATACAGCAGCCTCTTTTCATCGGCCAGCGTGTCCAAAATGCGATTGATCGAATGCATGGATAAATTTCGTTTATCCATCAGATATGTTACATAATTCGGATGGCAGTCATGCAGCGCGGAAATATAGAATTTTAAGGAATAACCCCATCGGATTTTACTGTACATTTCCAGCAATGTGACGTCAATCGCCTCTAACATCTGTGAAATATGGTATTGTTTACCCTGTTTTTCATTTAGATACATCGCCAAAAGCTCGGTTGGGGCATTGCCTGCGCTTTTCCCCATACCGTATAACGTGCCGTCTAAAATCATTCTCCGTTTTCCGCTGTGCCGTTTAATCACCTCCATGCAATTGGCATAGGCGAGCTGAAAATTATTGTGGGAATGATAACCCAGGCCAATTCCCGGATCCATTTCACAATCTGCAATTTCCAGGTAACGCATCAGCTTCTCGGAATCCAGCAGTCCATAGGTATCCACTAACGAAAACGCATACGGCGTCAATTGATTGACCAGTGAGATCAACTCCCGGATCTCATCATCGTTGTAGCTTGTAATCGATACTGCCTGTACAAATACCTGATATCCCAATTTCTTGACTTCCCTGCAAAATGCAATCGCCTCATACATGACCGATTTTTTAAAAATCACCCGGATTCCGTCTAACAGGCTTTCTGCTTTCGGCACAAGCTTATCCACGCCGCAAGAGCCGTAATCAATCATGGCGACCACCATGGAATTCCCGACGTCCAAGCCTCCATAGAGCGTATCCACCGATCTGCCGTCCGGCATAATCGTACGGTTACTGTCAAAGCTCCGGCTTTCATTTAAAAAACCAACTTCTATGATATCTACTTCCGCACTGACCAGTCGCTCAAAGATACTGACCATATTGTCGTTTCCAAATTCCCAGTCGTTTAAATATCCGCCATCCCGAAGCGTACAATCCAGCAATTTAATCTCTTCCATATTTATCATCCTTTAATCCAATATTTTCTTGTTTAGATTGCCATCCCTCCATCAATCGGCAATGCGACTCCCGTAATATAGGAAGCGTCGTCACTGACTAAAAATAATACCGCTTTTGCAATCTCCTCCGGCTGCGCCACTCGTCCCATCGGAATTTTGCCGTCAAAACGGGAAAAATCGCGGTTTGTATAGATGGGCGTATCCACAATGCCAGGGCAAATGCAATTAATACGAACCTCTTTTGCATAATTTTTCGCACATAATTTTGTAAATTGGATCACCGCCGCTTTCGACGAACTATACATATAAGACGCCGCGCCCTGTACAAACGTAGGTAAACCCGTTACCGAAGCGTCATTGACGATTACTCCGTTTGACTCCTGCAGCATTCCGATAAAATGCCTGGTCATAAAAAAATAACCCTTCACATTGACATCATAGGTCTGCTGCCATTCTTCTTCCGTAATATCCTCTAATTTATTCGTAATTAAAATGCCTGCATTATTGATCAAAATATCCAGTTTCCCAAATTCTTTTATGACCCTGTTTTTTAATGCGAGAATCTCCTGTTCCTTGGTTACGTCACATTGGATAAAGACCGCCGTTTTCCCCTGTCCGCAAATCCGGTTGGCGACCGCCGTTCCGCGCTCTTTATTGCGGCCTGTCAGGATCACCGCCGCGCCCTCCGACGCCAATAATTCGGCACAGCTTTCACCAATCCCGGAAGTGGCGCCTGTAATCAATGCAATTTTATTTTCCAGCTTTTTCATTTACACCTTCCTGTTTGTTATGATTGATTTTGTATGAGTTCCAAATAATTTCCCTCGATATCCCGGCAAAAAGCCAAATAATTTCCACTATCCTTTACGATAAGCGGGGCGCAAACGCCCTGACCGCCGTGTCGGATAACAGAGTCATAGACGTCGAAAATATCCTTTACGGAAAACGCTATATGAGAAAGACCCGGATCATATAATTCCCGTTCCTGGCCGGATCCGCAATCGCCCTCCACTTCGATTAGCTCCACCATATCTCCGCTGCCATTTTGTTTTCCATATGACGTAACCAGTTTACATATCGTCACTTTTGCATTTTCTCTTTTCAATATCGTATCTAAATGGACGCCGGAATCCGTATAATTTGCCACTTCTATCAAACCCAGGGTTTCTCTATAAAAAGCAGCCATCCCTTTGATATCCCTGACATAAATCCCAATATGCCTCATACCATCTATACCCATTGTTTCTTACCTCTTTTTATCTATGATTTTAATTCAACAGATCATTGTCGTATAAACACCACGGCTTTTCCTGTTTGGGTACGACGCTAATCAAGCCTTTTCTCCGAAATTCTTCACTTTTATACATACTGCAACGGAGCAAACGATCGTACTCCTCCCATTCCGTATCCTGCGCTGTCACAATCAAATTTTCTTCAATAAATAAAACCTCTTCCCATAATCCCTCTATTGTTCCAAAACGCTCTTCCCGGGTACTATCGCCGCTCCTGCTTACAATCGCGCTGCCTTTTCTCTCCAGGCCGCCGGATCCGTCCTGATATCCTAAAACGCCAATTGCCCCGATCGTCTGATCCGATGCAAAAATATGTAAGATATCTTGGATAAAATTGGGATTGACAATCAATACATTTTCATTTACATAGACTTTATACTGCGCGTCGGAAGCATGCATCCCAGCATTAAACGCTTCCCCCGGATTATCGGCGTCCAAAATGGTAATACAGTCTGCCTCCACATTCTCCGGAACGGATAAATGCTGAATATACAGCAAATTTTCCTCACAAAAACGCTGATTGTATCCGAAGATCAAAAAACATATTTTTATCTTATTCATGTTCCGTTTCCTTTCCCGCTAGATATCTTTCATAGAGCTTGGATAACTCTCCATAGACTTTCCTCTGATCGACGCATACGATTGTCATAATCGTAGCCAGCTCTGTAAACGTCAAATTTTGTTGACGAATGCAGCACAGTATGTCATCCCGCGTATTCTCTGCAATCTCATATTCCAATCGCCTCAATAAAAATTTACACGTCTGATACTTTTCCAGCAAATCCTCCATACAGGTAATGCCATGAAAAAACGTATAAGAATCGCCTCTATCCAGTTCCATCTTATATAGCTGAATACACGCCCGAATACTTCCGTAATCCTTTTCTCCTATATATAGTTTCAGCCATTCATTCACCCATAATATAACAGAAGCCGTTTCGTATTCCCCTTCCACAAACAGCTTTTGCATTGAT
>CAOJLW010000171.1 GCA_948438565.1 uncultured Lachnospiraceae bacterium
CTTTCCGTTCCCTCATTTTTAATATTTTTATTATTTTTCTTTTTAATTTTTTGTATTTTTTTTGTCCAGGGACCGGGCGATCGGCGCGCCGATCGCCCCTAAGCTACAGACCGCTACGCTTGCGGCGTCTCATCCCGAAGGGAAACCGGAATACAAATCTCATCCCCAATCTGTAGATTATAAATATCCACAAATGGATTCGCATACATGACCTGCGTCAATGGCACATGATACTTTTGGCTGAGCGAATACAGACTGTCCCCGTCCCGAATTACATGAATAATCCCTTTACATTCCATCATAAACTCCATAGAATACATCCTTACCCTATTATATTCCAGATGAACGATCTGGTTCCCCTTTCCAGCATACTTTTTAAAAAATTTATTTGTTTTTTGTTAAATACTGTCGTATAATACAGTTTGCTTAATAAAAAGAGTCAAAAAAGTAAGATTGAATATATTAATAAGAAACAACAGGTGATTCTATATGAAAAATCCAATACATAAACTTGGCATTGATATCGGTTCTACGACTGTTAAAATCGCAGTTTTGGATCCAGACAACCAGATTCTCTTTTCTGACTATGAACGCCATTTTGCCAATATCCGGGAGACGCTCGCCGGACTGGTTGCCAAAGCGCAAGACTATACCGGCGATCTGGAACTGTCCCCGGTGATTACGGGTTCCGGTGGACTTACGTTAGCCAAACACCTTGACATCCCGTTTGTTCAAGAAGTCGTCGCCGTATCTTCGGCTCTTTCCCACTATGCCCCACAGACGGACGTAGCGATTGAATTGGGTGGCGAGGACGCCAAAATTATCTATTTTGAAAACGGCAATGTGGAACAGCGCATGAACGGCATCTGCGCAGGCGGCACCGGCTCGTTTATTGACCAGATGGCTTCTCTCATCCAAACCGACGCCTCCGGCTTAAATGAATATGCCAAAAACTATCAGGAAATTTATCCAATCGCCGCCCGCTGCGGCGTTTTTGCCAAGACAGATATTCAGCCGCTGATCAACGAAGGGGCGACCAGAGAAGACCTCTCGGCGTCCATCTTTCAGGCAGTTGTCAACCAGACCATAAGCGGCCTTGCCTGTGGAAAGCCAATCCGCGGCCATGTGGCCTTTTTAGGCGGGCCGCTGCATTTTTTATCCGAGTTAAAAGCCGCCTTTATCCGTACGCTGCATTTGGATAGGGAGCACGCCATTGAGCCGGAACATTCCCATTTATTTGCCGCCATCGGCTCCGCGTTAAACAGCCGGGAAGACTCGGCAATTACCCTTGGCCGGCTTCAGGAAAAGCTGTCCTCTGACCTGCATCTGGAATTTGAGGTAGCGCGTCTGAAACCGCTTTTTGGCGATCCAAGCGAATATCGTGACTTTATCAACCGACATTCCTGTCATCATGTCCAAACCGCTCCGTTAGATTCCTATCAGGGGAATTGCTATCTGGGCATTGACGCAGGCTCCACGACGACCAAAATTGCCCTGATTGGCCAAGACGGCTCCTTACTGTATTCTTTTTACAGCAACAATAACGGCAGTCCTTTGGCAACGGCGCTGACTGCCATAAAAGAAATTGATTCCCTTCTGCCAAAGAACGCTAAAATTGTGCACTCCTGCTCCACTGGGTACGGAGAAGCGCTTTTAAAAGCCGCTCTTTTGTTAGACGAAGGCGAAGTGGAAACCGTGGCCCATTACTATGCCGCCGCCTTTTTTAACCCTGCCGTCGACTGCATTTTAGATATCGGCGGGCAGGATATGAAATGCATCAAAATTAAAAATCAGACGATTGACAGCGTTCAGCTCAACGAAGCTTGTTCTTCCGGATGCGGCTCTTTTATTGAAACATTTGCCAAATCCTTAAATTTTTCCGTGGAGGATTTTGCCAAAGAAGCCTTGTTTGCCGAACATCCGATTGACCTTGGCACCCGCTGTACTGTTTTTATGAATTCCAAAGTCAAGCAAGCGCAAAAAGAAGGCGCTTCCGTTGCGGATATTTCCGCAGGCCTTGCTTATTCTGTGATCAAAAACGCATTATTTAAAGTGATTAAACTCTCGGATGCTTCCGAACTCGGCAAACAGATTGTCGTACAGGGAGGTACGTTTTACAACGACGCCGTGCTCCGCAGCTTTGAGCAGATATCCGGCTGTCAGGTGATCCGGCCGGACATTGCAGGCATTATGGGCGCCTTTGGCGCAGCTCTAATCGCCCGGGAACGCTATGAGCAAAATCAAACGAGCTCCATGCTTTCGATGGACGAAATTCATGCCCTTACGTTTGATACGGAATTAAAACGCTGTGGACTTTGCACCAACAACTGTCTATTGACCGTCAACCATTTTTCCGGCGGCCGAACCTACATCACCGGAAACCGCTGTGAACGGGGACTGGGCGAGGAAAAGAAGGACGACGATACGCCCAATTTGTTCGCCTATAAAATGCGCCGGATTTTTTCCTATCCTCCGCTGTCTGCAGAAGACGCCATCCGCGGTACGGTAGGCTTGCCGCGCGTATTGAATATGTATGAAAACTATCCGTTTTGGGCCACCTTTTTTGCGGCGTTAAAATTCCGCGTCATGCTCTCCCCCGTATCTTCACGGAAGATTTATGAATTGGGCATCGACTCTATTCCCAGCGAATCCGAATGTTACCCGGCCAAGCTGGCGCACGGCCATATAGCCTGGCTGATAAACCGGCGCGTAGGATTTATTTTTTATCCAGGCATCCCGTATGAACGAAATGAATTTCCGGATTCCAATAACCATTTTAACTGTCCGATCGTGACATCCTATGCGGAAAACATCAAAAACAACGTAGACGCCATTACAACGGGCCAGATGCGCTTTTTAAATCCGTTTTTAACATTTGGCAATTACCATGCTCTGGAACGGGAACTTGTCAAATGTTTTTCCGGCGAATTTCAAATACCAAACGATCAGATCCGCGCCGCAGTCAAGCTGGGTTGGGAAGAGTTGGCCAAAGTAAGGGCCGATATCCAACAAAAAGGCGAAGAGGTTTTGGAGCATTTAAAACAATCCGGCAAACGCGGCATCGTCCTGGCAGGACGCCCGTACCATATCGATCCGGAAATCAACCATGGCATACCGGAATTAATTGCTTCCTATGGTCTAGCCGTTTTGACGGAGGATTCGATTTCCCATTTGCAGCAGCCGGAACGTCCTTTGATTGTGATGGATCAGTGGATGTACCATTCCCGACTGTATGCGGCCGCCCACTTTGTCAAATCCCAGGATAACCTGGATTTAATACAGCTCAATTCATTTGGCTGTGGTTTGGACGCCGTAACTACGGACTGCGTCAGTGATATTTTAATTAAATCAGGTAAAATCTATACCTGTCTTAAAATTGACGAAGTAAATAACCTGGGGGCGGCGCGTATCCGTATCCGTTCCCTGTTAGCGGCCATACGCGTACGCCAGACGCGCAGGACCGATCAAAACCGCACGATTCAGCCTTCTAACTATCAACGCGTGGTATTTACGGAAGAAATGCGCAGACACTATACCATACTCTGCCCGCAGATGTCGCCGATTCATTTTGACCTGTTAGAGCCTGCCTTTCGCACCGCAGGATATCATATTGAAGTGCTGGAGACAAAAGACCGTACAGCCGTGGACGTCGGCCTAAAATACGTCAACAACGACGCCTGTTATCCGTCTTTGATAGTCGTCGGACAAATTATGGACGCTGTATTGTCAGGCAAATATGACATGAAAAAAACCGCCATTTTAATTTCCCAGACCGGAGGGGGATGCCGCGCTTCCAATTACATCGGATTTATCCGCCGGGCGTTGGAAAAAGCAGGCTATACGGACGTCCCGGTTATTTCTATCAATTTGAGCGGTTTGGAAAAAAACCCGGGATTTAAGCTCAATATGTCTTTATTGCAGCATGGGTTGTACGCGTTGATATTCGGAGATATCTTTATGCGCTGCCTTTACCGCACGAGACCCTACGAGGCGGTTCCCGGCTCTGCCAATGCGCTGCATGAAAAATGGAAAGCAAAGGTGATCGCGTTTGTCGGACAGGAAAAAGTCCTCTCCCATCGGCAATACAAAGCTTTGTGCCGCGATATTATCCATGATTTTGACACTCTCCCGCTCAAAGACGTCAAAAAACCGCGCGTAGGCGTGGTAGGGGAAATTCTGGTTAAATTTTTACCGGCCGCCAATAACTATCTAGTCGAACTGCTGGAAGCCGAAGGGGCGGAGGCAGTTGTGCCGGATTTAACGGACTTTTTGCTCTATACTTTTTACAACCAAAATTTTCAGGTGGAGCATTTGGGCAAACACAAGAAAGCCGCAAGAAATGCCAACCTTGGCATCCGATTTTTTGAATGGCTCAGAGGAACGGCCAGAGAAGCGTTTGAAAACAGCAAACGTTTTACTCCGCCCGCAAGAATTTCCGAGCTCGCCGACTATGCCAAGGATATCGTTTCTTTGGGCAACCAGACCGGGGAAGGCTGGTTTTTAACTGGAGAGATGTTAGAGCTTATCCATATGGGCGCCAACAATATTGTCTGCACACAGCCGTTTGGATGCCTGCCCAACCATGTGGTCGGCAAAGGCGTTATCAAAGAGCTGCGCAAACAGTATCCGTTGGCCAATATTGTGGCCATTGACTACGATCCGGGCGCCAGTGAGGTTAATCAGTTAAACCGTATCAAATTGATGCTTTCTACAGCTCAAAAAAATATGGATACTTAAATCGATCCAAAGATATCGGTCAAATTTAGGACGGTAACATTTACCGTCCCAGATTTGGCTTATTTATATACCTTTTTTTTGTATAGTGTGGAAAAATCTGTAGTCCTGTGGTATATTAAATATAAGTCTATCAAATCAAATAAGGAGGTTTTTCTATGAAAAAAGCAATACTGATAGGACTTACTTGCATTGCCATCTTAGGTATTTCCATACCTTCTATCGCTTCCATCCAAATACAGCCAGAGATTCCTGCACAGCAGGCTATCTGTCCTGACTTTACGGATGCTAACGACGACGGCATTTGCGACCACTGTACCGCTCAAAGCTTTACTCCTCAAAATGTCACTCCTCAGTGCGGCAGCTTTGTGGACGCTGACGGCGACGGCATTTGCGACCACTGCACCGCTCAAAGCTCCACTCCTCAAAATGTCACTCCTCAGTGTGACAGCTTTGTGGACGCTGACGGCGACGGCATTTGCGACCACTGTACCGCCCAAAGCTCCACTCCTCAAAATGCCACTCCTCAGTGCGGCAGCTTTGTGGACGCTGACGGCGACGGCATTTGCGACCAC
>CAOJLW010000172.1 GCA_948438565.1 uncultured Lachnospiraceae bacterium
CACGACAGTCTGTTGTACGGCGATTCTGACGACATCTATGCCATAATGGAAAAGACGCTGACAATGGAAGAGACGGCTCGTTTAACGGCTATAGCAGAAGGAAAATCCGTCGACGCGGATTGCGCGATGATTTCTTTAAATGCTTATCATGGGAATGATAAATCCAATAATCAGGGACTTGGCTGGTATCTGTATCAAGGATTTATCAATATGGATATGATCCATATGATAAGGCCCAGGGCGGCTACGATTTCTGTATTGGAAATGACGGGAGCCGAGATCAAAGCGATGCAGGCCGGCGGGTTTGATCTACAGGGCGACGGAAATCCCTATGAATACCTGTTATTTACGAAAGGCGATAAGGAGCTTGCAGATAATACAGTATATAAACTTGCAATTTCTACCGGTGAATTGACGGAAGAGATGCGTATCCAAGCAGAAGAGACGGCAGTGTCTCCGACAGAGGCGATTGGGCAGTATTTAAAAGAACTGAAAACTGTTAGCGTCGATAGGATTCGATGGGAATGAAAGGCGTTAAAATGAACACGATCATTGTGATTGGCGGCGGCGCATCTGGTATGACGGCTGCGATATCAGCCGCCCGCCATGGGGCGAAAGTAATTATAATAGAACACATGGACAGGGTTGGAAAAAAGATTCTCTCTACCGGCAATGGAAAATGCAATTATACCAATCGTAAACAGGGAGCGCGTTTTTACCGGGGTCAAAACCCGTCGTTTGTCTTGCCCGTTTTTGCGCAGTTTGGCTTTACGGAAACTATAGCCTTTTTTCGGGAGCTGGGCATTTTCCCTTTGGAACGGGGCGGTTATTTTTATCCGGCCAGCGGACAGGCGGCTTCTGTTTTGGATGCGCTCCGATTGGAATTAAAACGGCTTCGGGTACAAATCCTGACCGGATGCAAAATCGATGCCATCCATAGGCAAAAACAGGGGTTTTGTGTTCGTTCCAATCAAGGGGAATTTTGGGGGGATGCCTGTATCATAGCCTGCGGGGGTAAGGCATTTCCAAAATCAGGCAGCGATGGCAGCGCATTTTTACATATCGAAAAGCTAGGGCATTCTATGACGGAAATGACGCCTGCCCTGGCGCCTATGAAGGCAAAACAGCCATTCTTTAAGTCTATTGCAGGAATTCGTGCAGATATTTCGATCAAATTATACATAGAAAAGGAATTGGCCTGCCAGGATCGCGGGGAAGTCCAGTTGACGGATTATGGGATTTCCGGGATCCCTGCTTTTCAGGTCAGCCGTTATGCGGCAAAGGCTCTCAAACATCGGCAACGCGTACAAGCTTTGTTGGATTTTGCCCCTTATCTGTCGGCGGAGGAAGTAAACCGTGAGCTATTTGGCCGTTTTTTTGCAGATCATGGAAAAACGGCTGAAGAAGCTTTGATCGGATGGTTTCCGAAAAAACTGATCTGGCTCTTTTTAAAAGAAAACGGAATCCCGTTGCAGGCAGCGTCCAGCCGGACGCCTAAAACGGCGATTGTAACAATGGCCGCCTATATCAAAGGCGCTGCAATTGATATTTGCGGCGTCAAAGGGTTTGAGTTTGCCCAGGCGTCCGCCGGCGGGGTCCATACGGAGGAAATCAAAGCCGATACCCTGGAATCCTCGCTGCTTCCCGGCCTGTATTTTGCTGGAGAAGTGATCGATTTGGACGGGATGTGCGGCGGCTATAATTTGCAATGGGCGTGGTCGTCCGGCTATGTTGCCGGGATGTGCGCCGCCTACAAAGGCCACAATCCCATCAAAGGAGGGACAAGATGATACAAATCCGGCAAGTAAAGCTTTCGCTTACGCATACAAAAGAAGATTTGATCCGGCAGACGGCTAAACTGTTAAAAATCCGACAGGAAGAGATTTTGGATCTGCGGATTGCAAAACGGTCTTTGGACGCACGAAAAAAAGAACATATTCGTTATGTCTATACCATCGAAGTGGATACGGCGCGGGATCAAAAAATCGTAAACCGGCTGCACGCGGATACCATCCGGTTTCAGGAGAAAAAACCGTACCGGCTTCCAAAACCCGGCGCGCAGAAGCTGCAATGTCGTCCGGTTGTGATTGGAAGCGGCCCGGCGGGTCTTTTTTGCGCCTATATGCTGGCTTTTGCAGGGTATGCGCCGATTGTCTTAGAGCGCGGAAAACCCGTGGCCATGCGCCAAAAGGATGTGGAACGCTTCTGGAACGACGGTACGTTACACAGAAATTCCAACGTGCAGTTTGGAGAAGGCGGAGCAGGCACATTTTCGGACGGAAAACTAAATACTCTGGTCAAAGACGTTTCGGGACGCAGCCGCAAAGTCCTTGAAATTTTTGTCGCCCATGGAGCTCCCCAGGAAATTCTCTATGAAGCCAAACCGCATATCGGGACGGATATACTGGCAAAAGTCATTCCGGCAATCCGGCAGGAGATCCTTGACCGGGGAGGCGCGTTTTCTTTTGAAAGCTGTGTGACGGATGTCCGGATTCAAAACGGACGGCTCGCAGCAGTGGAAATCAACCATGATTCCTGGTTAGAAACGCAGGCAGTGGCGTTTGCGGTTGGGCATAGCGCCCGGGATACGTTTTTTATGTTGCAGGAACGCGGCGTTCCCATGGAGGCCAAATCCTTTGCCGTCGGCCTGCGAGTAGAGCATCCGCAGGAATGGATCAGCCAAAGCCAGTATGGAGAAGCCGCGTCTATGCTGCCGCCCGCCGCCTATAAGGTTACGGCGGATGGTATTGGCGGCAGAGGAGTTTATTCTTTTTGTATGTGTCCGGGCGGTTATGTCGTCAACGCCTCCTCGGAAGCCAAACGTTTGGCCGTCAATGGCATGAGCCGTTCCACACGGGATGGCGTCAATGCCAACAGCGCCATTATTGTGTCGGTAACTCCAAAGGATTTTGAAGGGGACGGACCGCTGTCCGGGATTTCTTTTCAGCGCGCGCTGGAAGAACGAGCGTTTTGTTACGGGAGCGGAGCGATACCGCAGCAGCTCTATCGGGATTTTAAATGCAGACAGGACAGCCGATCCTATGGGGAAATTGTATCGGCCACATACGGAGCGACGCAGTTTGGGCCGCTGCACCGGCTGTTTACGCCGGACGTCTATGAATCCTTTCTGAGCGGCATGGAACAGTTTGGCCAAAAAATCCCCGGCTTTGCCAGTGACGACGTCGTGCTTTCCGGAGTAGAGAGCCGAACGTCTTCACCCGTGCGTATCCCCAGAGACGAAGGATGTGAGAGCAGTGTCAAAGGACTCTATCCCTGCGGCGAAGGAGCTGGGTATGCAGGCGGAATTATGTCTGCGGCAATGGATGGAATGAAAGTGGCGGAGGCGTTGATTAGGCGTTATAAAAGTGGCCGGCCAGACGTCCGCGACGTTGTTTATTTTGGGGTTAAGCGGTTCTAAAGCATCCGGTATAGGATGTTGATAACGGACGCATCCGCTGCAAAAAGCGCCGTCCAGGCGCTTTGCAGCTTTTTCGGGCATCCATGCCCGAAAACTGCTGGGACTGCGTCGGATGCTTAAGAACCGCTAAAACACTGCGATAATATAGCGTCGCGGACGCCTGGCCTACTTTATTGGAGGGACTCTAAAACGGTAGAACCATGGTAAAAAATAAACGTAACGACTGAGAAAGTCCCGTCTACAAGCGGATATCCTACCGCTTGTGGACGATCGTTTTATCATCCTCCAGCTTTAGCGTTGAATCTTAATTTTTTTTATGTTAAAATATTTGGCGTAATTTTACAAATACCAAAAGAGAAACGGAAGGTCTAAACGATTGAGCAAATACACACCAATGATGCAGCATTATCTGGATACAAAAGCAGCCTATCAGGATTGCATCCTGTTTTATCGGCTGGGGGATTTTTATGAGATGTTCTTTGAGGACGCCAAAACCGTCTCAAAAGAGCTGGAGCTGACCCTGACCGGAAAGAACTGCGGAACGGAGGAACGCGCGCCGATGTGCGGCATTCCATATCATGCAGTGGACGGATATCTCAACAAACTGGTCAAACGCGGCTATAAAGTGGCCGTCTGCGAACAGGTCGAGGATCCCAAAACGGCCAAGGGCATGGTTAAACGCGAAGTGACGCGCGTAGTCACGCCCGGCACCAATTTGAGCAGCCAGGCGCTGGACGAAGCCAAAAACAATTATATTATGTGCATTGCCTATATCGCCCCAACGTACGGCATATCCGTTGCCGACGTCAGTACCGGGGACTATTTTGTGACGGAAGCAGAAACCGAGCGGAAGCTTTTGGATGAAATCACCAAATACTGTCCTGCGGAAATCATCTGTAACGAACCGTTTTATATGAGCGGCGCAGATTTGGAAGACCTGAAAAGCCGTCTGCATATCTGCGTCAGCTCCCTGGAGGCCTGGTATTTTGACGATGATACCGCGATTGGAGCCTTAAAAGAGCATTTCCATATACACGGCTTAAAAAGCCTTGGATTGCATGATTTGCCATGCGGCAGCATTGCAGCCGGAGCTTTGCTGAAATACCTCTATGAAACACAGAAAAATTCCCTGGCGCATATGACGGCCATCCACCCCTATACAACCGGAAAATTTATGATGATCGACAGCTCGACCAGACGGAACTTAGAACTGGTGGAAACGCTGCGCGAAAAGGCAAAACGCGGATCCTTGCTCTGGGTCTTGGATAAGACGAAAACAGCGATGGGAGCCAGGATGCTGCGTTCTTATATCGAACAGCCCTTAATTGTGCCGCAGGCCATCACAGAACGTCTGGATGCGGTGGAAGAGCTGTATGGGCAGATGATTGTCCGAGAGGAGCTGCGGGAATATCTAAACCCCATTTATGACCTGGAACGCCTGATTACCCGCGTCACGTACCAAACGGCCAGTCCCAGGGATTTGGTCGCCTTTAAGAATTCTATCCGAATGCTCCCCCCGATCAAAAGCCTGTTGGCGGATTTTAAGAGTCCTCTGATGCAGCGGATTACGGAGGATCTGGATTCCCTGGAAGATCTCTATGTACAGATCGACGCCGGAATTGTTGAGGATGCGCCTATCTTGGCGCATGACGGCGGTATTATCAAAGAGACGTACCACAAAGAAATCGATCGCTTAAGGCACGCCAAGACGGAAGGAAAGTCGTGGCTGGCCAAATTAGAAGCGCAGGAGAGGGACAAGACGGGCATCAAAAATCTGAAAATCAAATATAACAAAGTATTCGGCTATTACCTGGAGGTGACCAATTCCTATCAGAATCTGGTTCCGGATTATTTCGTCAGAAAACAGACGCTGG
>CAOJLW010000173.1 GCA_948438565.1 uncultured Lachnospiraceae bacterium
CCCGGGGGGTTCTATCCTTGCTTTTTTCAATGTATTTTATTACGTAAAAAAAAAAGCGGCCATACCTGCCGTTTCTTCGTTTATTGAACAATTTGTCCGCGTCGTATTTGTATTTTTAATCTACCAAATCCAATTGGAACAAGAAAAACCCATGGACGTCTCTATCGCCGTCTGGGGACTCGTCTTTGGAGAAGCCGGCGCTTTTTTCTTTTGCATCACTTCTCTGCTGCTATCCAAAGAGACGCCAGCCGCGCCCACCGGATTTTCGGTTCCATCCCCTGGCAGAAAACTCCTGTCGTATTCGGTTCCGCTTACGATGAACCGCCTAACCTTAACCTTGTTTGCCAGCTTTGAATCGATCCTGATTCCATCCCGGCTCTGCCTGTTTGGCTATTCCCAATCCGACGCCTTAAGCGTCTACGGCGTGCTGACCGGTATGGCGCTTTCGATTGTCACATTTCCTACCGTATTGACCAACTCCGTATCGGTTATGATCCTGCCTGTTATATCCGAAGCCGACAGCAAAAACGATTCCCAGAAAATCAGCCAGACGATTTATCAGACCATTTTTGGCTGCCTGTTGCTTGGTTCAATCTGTACAGCCGGTTTTCTGATTTCCGGAAAATGGATTGGAGATTATTTGTTTGGCAACGCCCTTGCCGGAAAATTTATCCGTATGTTGAGCTTTATCTGCCCGTTTTTGTTTTTATCTTCTCTTTTGTCCAGCATTATGCATGGCCTTGGAATGCCGGGATACCCGTTTATGCTCAACCTCTCCGGCAGCCTGGTGCGGATTGTGTTCGTCTTTTTTTTCATCCCTGTCTATGGACTGAAAGCCTATCTGATGGGAATGCTCGTCAGCCAGATTATGACCTCCGCTTTATCCGTTTGGATCTTATGGAAAAAAAGGCTACAACCGTTTAATCCCTGACATAGATTGCCGACAGATTGGCAAAAATCTCTCCGGCCACATCCGGCTTGTTCATCGTGTAGATATGCACATGATTGACGCCGTTTGCAATTAAATCAATGATCTGCTCCGTGGCATAGGCAATGCCAGCTTGCCGCATTGCCGCCGGAGAATTGGAAAACCGATCCACAATCGCTTTAAAACGGGGCGGCGCCATATTTCCGGAAAGGGCAATGATTTTTTTTATCTGCGCGCCGTTTGTCACCGGCATAATACCTGGAATAATCGGGACATGAATATTTTTTTTCAGCGCTTTAAACATAAAATTATAGTAGATATTATTATCAAAAAACATCTGCGTTGTTAAAAAATCACAGCCTGCATCCACTTTTTCTTTGAGATAGTTTAAGTCCTCTTCCCCGGTGGCCGCTTCCGGATGCCCTTCCGGATAACAGGCTCCCCCGATACAAAAATCCCCTTGCCGCTTAATGTCGGCAATCAATTGGCAGGCATACCGGTACTGATCCGGCAGCGGAAAATCCGCGTTTACCGGAATATCTCCACGGAGCGCCAGAATATTTTCGATATGGCTTCGCTTTAAATCTTCAATCACGGCCTGCACTTTTTCTCTGGTAGAGGATACGCAAGTCAGATGCGCAAGCGCAGGGATATGGTTTACATTCTGGATTTCATTGGCAATATCCACCGTATACTCGCTGGTTCCCCCGGACGCTCCATAAGTGACGCTCATATACACAGGCTGTAACCGCGCCATTTCTCTTACCGTCTCTTTCACATTAGAAAGCTCTCTTCCAAATTTCGGCGGAAACATCTCACAGGAAATGCCTATTTTTTTTCTGTTTAAAAGTTCTGAAATCTTCATGCCGATCTTCTCCTTTGCTATCCGTCCGTAAAAAACGTCTGTCACTAAAACAGGAAATGCCCTGCCACATAATTATTCAAATCCATCCCCTGCTCCGTTAAACGCAGCCGGGTTGGCGTTTCTATCAGCATCCCCTCTTCTTGCAGCTTTTGTATCGCGTCTCGATATACAAAATCAACGGTCAATCCAAATGCCTGATAAAACCGGCTTTTTTCAATGCCGTCCGTCATCCGGAACCCCAAAAACATAAACTCTTCCATCTGCGCGTTACGCACGATTTCGTATGCGGTTTCATGCAGATTCGTTCCATAGATATATTTCCCGGACTGACTGTCCGTAAACTCCTGTCCGCAAATGTCATAAGAAGCTTCTATATATTCCTGTAAGTCCTTTTTGTTGCTGTAACGCGTCTCCTGAATGAAAGAAGAGGCTCCCAGGCCGACGCCTAAATATTCCTTCCGTTTCCAATAGCCAATATTATGCCTGCACGCGTACCCCTTTTTTGCATAGTTGGAAATTTCATATTGGAGGTATCCGCTTTCCGCCAAGAGATCCTTGGTCATTTTTCCAATCTGATATACCGTATCCTCTGTCGGAAGCTCCTCGGGATGTATGCCTGCATGAAGCTTAACGACATCAAATTTATAGAGATCATAAAACGGCGTTCCCATTTCTATAGACAACGAATAGCAGGAAAGGTGTTCCGGAACCAGCCAAAGCGTTTTCCGTAAGGTCTGATAGAATTTCTCCACCGTCTGGCCCGGCAAAGAATCCATCAAATCGATATTGATATTGGAAAATCCGCATTCGCGCGCCAGTTCATAGTTGCGCAGAAACTGCTCATATGTATGAATCCTGCCTAAGAGCTTTAACTCCTCGTCATCCGCCGACTGTAAGCCAATGCTCAAACGGTTGATCCCGACTTTGCGATAACACATCAGCTTTGCCTTTGTCAACGTACCGGGATTGCATTCAATCGTTATCTCCGCATCCTGACGGATATGGAAACTGCGGCACACTTCTTCCATCATCCCTTCAATATATTCCTCCTGCATCCAGGACGGCGTCCCGCCGCCGATATAGATCGTGCTAATCGCCGGAGAGCCAAACAATTTTCCATAAAAGGCAATCTCCCGTTTTAACCCTTCCATATAAGCCGCCTGAGACTGCTCGTCCGCCGGAGCGGACAAAAAATCACAATAATTACATTTTTTCACGCAAAATGGGATGTGGATATATAATTCCAGTTCCTTCATATCTTAATCCTCATCCAGCTTTAATACGCTCATAAAGGCTTCCTGCGGAATTTCCACATTCCCTATCTGACGCATCCGCTTTTTGCCTTCCTTTTGTTTTTCTAACAGCTTGCGTTTACGGGTAATATCCCCTCCATAGCACTTTGCAAGCACATCTTTGCGCACTGCCTTGACGGTCTCCCTGGCAATTACTTTCCCGCCGATTGCCGCCTGAATCGGGATTTCAAATAAATGACGCGGAATCTCTTCTTTTAGCTTCTCACACATTTTCCGTCCACGCTCATAAGCGCTGCCCTGAAAGACAATAAACGACAACGCGTCCACCGCCTCCTTGTTGACCAGAATATCCAGTTTCACAAGTTCGGATCGCACATAACCCTTCAGCTCATAATCAAACGAAGCATATCCCCTGGAACGGGACTTTAACGCGTCAAAAAAGTCATAGATAATCTCATTTAACGGCAGATCATATTTTAGCAGAGCCCGCGTCTCTTCCATATACTCCATACTGATATAAATCCCACGCCGTTCTTGGCACAGCTTCATAATCGCGCCTACATATTCGCTGGAAACCATAATTTCCGCAGCCACCACAGGCTCTTCCATATATTCAATTTCAGACGGATCCGGCAGATTGGATGGATTCGTCAGATCCAACACTTCGCCGTTGGATTTATGCACCTTATAGATAACGCTTGGAGCCGTCGTCACCAGATCCAAGTTAAATTCCCGCTCAAGGCGTTCCTGAATAATCTCCAAATGCAGCAATCCCAAAAATCCGCAACGGAAACCAAACCCAAGCGCAAGAGAAGTCTCCGGTTCATATTGCAGCGACGCGTCGTTAATCTGAAGCCGCTCTAGAGCGTCGCGCAAATCCGGGTATTTCGTACTGTCCGCAGGGTAAATCCCACAATACACCATCGGATTGACTTTTTTATAGCCTGGCAGGGGTTCTTTGCACGGACGGCTGGCATTGGTCACCGTATCCCCGACTCGGGTATCCCGGACGTTTTTAATCCCGGCTGCAATATACCCGACCATTCCCGCGCTCAGCTCCTCGCACGGAATAAATTGCCCGGTGCCAAAATAGCCGACTTCTACAACGTCGTCCTTAGCGCCCGTAGCCATCATCTGAATCGGATCCCCTGGCCGTACCGTCCCTTCCATAACGCGGCAAAAAACAATCACGCCTTTATAGGAATCATAAATCGCATCAAAAATCAACGCCTGCAAGGGAGCAGACGCATCACCCGACGGCGCCGGTATCTTTTCTACAATCTGTTCCAAAACCTCGTCGATATTTAATCCCATTTTTGCGGAAATCAACGGCGCGTCCTGCGCTTCGATTCCAATGACATTTTCAATCTCTTCCATCACCAATTCCGGCTGCGCGCTCGGCAGGTCAATTTTATTGATCACAGGGAACACGTCCAAATCATGGTCAAGCGCCAGATAGACATTGGCCAGCGTCTGAGCCTCAATCCCCTGCGCGGCGTCCACCACCAGGATTGCCCCGTCGCAGGCCGCCAGGCTCCTGGAAACTTCGTAATTAAAATCTACATGACCCGGCGTATCGATTAAATTAAAGATATATTCTTTTCCGTCCTTTGCCTGATAAATAATACGGACTGCCTGAGACTTGATGGTAATTCCGCGTTCGCGCTCCAGATCCATATTGTCCAGCACCTGCGCCTGCATTTCCCGGTCGGTTAAAAGTCCGGTGTGCTCAATAATCCGATCGGCCAACGTCGATTTCCCATGATCAATATGCGCCACAATACAAAAATTCCGAATCCTGCTCTGATCTATTGCCATTTTCTTCCTCCGCTTTGTAAAACAATTCTGTATTCCATTATACGGTTCTTTCGGCTATTACGCAAGCAAATGTTTTGGGGCATACTGGAAAATAGACCCTTTACGCCGACAAGCAAAGGCTTTGAGGCGCTTCTTTACGGCGCAACCACCTTGGCAATCAAATCCGCCAAAGGCTCCATGGCGTTCATGGCCTCCTGTACCGTATTGGTCTGCGCGCCCACTTCCACCAGCAGCGACTTTGGACAATAGTGCATATTGTACCGATAACCCTTCAGATAGATCATCCTGGAAAAACCCGGATAATACTGTTTTGCCGCAAGCTGCATCTGAAGGGAAAACGCCAGATTATCCTGTATGTATGGATTGGGAAGATAGGAAATGTCCCCATTGGCCGTTGTGCGGCTCAATCCGTTAAAAAACATA
>CAOJLW010000174.1 GCA_948438565.1 uncultured Lachnospiraceae bacterium
AGCGTATTAAAGGGTGAACGGGTACTGGAGAATCTACTCTGTGCTTTGATAGAAGCCTTTCAATTGATTGCCGATTTGGTATTGGACGCCTGTGCCGCTATAATCGACGCGTTATTTGGCATTGTGCGCACGCTGTTTGCAATGTTGAAGCGCGCTTTCTTACAGCCGTTGTATATCCCGTTTGTCACGTCGTTTTTAAAAGAGGTTTGTGACGTGGAAATCACGATTTTGGATGCGGCCGTATATATTGCCGCTATACCGGCGACAATGATATGTAAGGCGATCAGCGGAAAAGAGCCTTTTACCGATAACGATGCGCTGGGGACTCCGATTGTGGATGTGGTGACTTCTATGAGCCTGTCCGCTGTATTTTCTTTTGTGTCCTTTGTGATCAATGCCTTTTTGGATACCTCTTTGGCGAAAGGTTGCAGCAATTGCTGCCAGGGGACTCTGGAAATTATTTCGGCTGTAATGTCCCTTTGCTGGATTATTTTTAGCACGGATGTGGCTTCGCCAGGCACGGAGTTAGCCATCATGATTTTAATTGTAGGATTGTTAAACGTGCTGTTTTCGTCGGTTACCGGTATTTTGCATCTATTCAATAAGTTGACGCCGCCGATTCCGGATCGGTTGACTAAATGGGAAAAAGTACAGGCTGTCGCTGCGGGTATTTTGGGCCTGCTCTCCATTGTGCTGGGCGGGTTTTATGTGTCCGAGGTATGGGATCAGCAGCATTGCGCCGCTGTCAGGGCGACGCTGTGTATGGGATCTGTCTGTTCCGGTTTTGCCGGAGCGTTGCAGTTTGGCCGGTTGATGCGTGTCAGTAATCCAATCGTCTACCTATCTTGTCTCGGTCTGACCTATATCGTGGACTGTGCTATTTCCATTGCTTATGTGGCTGCGGCTATTGTAGAGAAGGATCATCAAACAGAGGAGGACGGCGGTGAAACGGACGGAAATTGCGGATTTAGGCTTGCGTAAATGCAATGCGTTGGGGCAGGAGGCGCCGGATATTTGGAGCGCAGGCGCGTCTCCCTTGACGGAATTTATCCACACTTTAACGGATACGTTTGATACGCAGATTCTGCATACTCCGTTCAAGGAGGGGATGGATAATTATTGCTATCTACGCGCTAAAAATTTTGCGGACTGCTCCAAACGGCAGCGGATTGCCTGTTTGTATTATACAGCGCCGCAGCTAATCTGCCGGCCAGATTTATGGGTCAGGGTTTGTACGGATAGTGGGAGTGATTTTTCACTGTTTCCTTTGGCGCAGGCCGGCTCTGTTGTGTCGGCGCAAGAACCGTTTATCATACAAAATGCAGAGCCGGCCGACGGTTATGAGCTGATTGCCCAAATCAATGATCGTTTCAATACCTTAAACCCCAAGCCGCAGGTTCTGTCGTCTTTGGAGCGGGCGCAGCTTTTTGACAGTCCATTATGGTCCAAATGCTATATTCCGATGCGGCCGGCGCCGGCTCCCTATTTGATCAAAACGAGACTTTCGATCGATGTGCCAGTGGATATGGCGACTGATCCGACGACCTATCTTTTGAAGGTTTCCTGTCAAGGTTGTAAAGGCGCAAAGCTTCTTGTAGAAGGCAGTCGAGCGGACGTCGATCAAAAGCCGATTCGTTTGCAGAGTTCTCTATCCGCTGATCAGGTTGTGATGGAAACGGCCTATCGTTTTTGCGCCGGGTTTCATGCGCTGGTGACCGTAACGCTGTTGGCCGACGATCTGTGCAAGCTGGATCATCCGGTCATCCAGGCGGTTTGTCATGCTGCCGTGTCTGGTCAGGAGCTTTTGTCCGCTCAGAAAAAAGGGATATTGTATCGGCCGTTTATATGTCATGGTCTGGAGGACGAGAATGGATTTGTATTGGCGGGTCAAGTGACTTTGACGGCCTGTTTACAGGGAAAAACGGAGGAAAGGTAAGATGGTTCAGTTCATGCAGGATGAAGAATTAAAGGACGACCTTTATTTTGATGTTTCGGTTCGCTATGACGCCATTGAGTATATTCCTACAACGGCAGAGGGCAGCTATTGTGGCGGCGCGGAGCGTATCAATCAGATTGCCCCGCCGGCGCTGCCGGCGCAAAAGCAAATGCTTGAAGCGGGCGGGGGTTATATTGTAGAATCGGAAAAGGTGTTTTTTGCACCGGGCATCCGGATTAACCATAAGGATGCTTCTCAACGGGAGGGCAATGCCAAGGCTATGCTGCAAGACCGCAGACCGCTGATACAGGAGCCGATGTATCTGGAGGTTTCCGTTAAAAACCATGCGTCTTTTCCCAAAAACGATCGGGTCATTAAGATGTATGTGGCTGAGGAACATGATATTTGTATCCCTGGCAATTGGCGGCCTTTACATAGTATCAGTCAGGGACTGGAAGGCGGCGCCGCCATACCGCTTGGAGATGTTGGGGCGCAACAGATCGCCTGGACGCCGCAGCGGTTTGTATATGTACGGATGAGCGATAAGCCTTACTATTTGATTGCTCAGATTACCGATGTTGCAGACATTTTGAATCCGCTGCCGACGAAAACGGTGATCGACCCCAATGAATTGCAAAATCAGAGGCGTTGGAGTTTTTTATATATACAGTCGCATAAACCGGAAAATAGAACAGGATAGGAAGGAAAAATCAAAGAGCGGTTTGGTCCAAGATTTCGGCCAGCCGCTTTTTCATCAGAAGCAGAGGGAGGTATTGGATGCGGACATATCGTTGGGCAATTTTAGGATGCGGAGACATTGCCAATCAGTTGGCGCAGGCTATGGGGAAAGCTGGGAGGACGCTATATGGAGTGGCCAACCGAACCAATCAGAAAGCGGTGGAATTTGCAGAAAAATATGGGGTGTTAAAAGTCTACCAAACCATACCGGAGCTTTTTACGGATGAAGCTGTGGATATTATTTATATTGCAACGCCGCATAATACGCACAGTGAATATTTAAAAGCCGCTTTGAGACAGGGGAAACATATCCTTTGTGAAAAATCCATTACGCTGAATGCCACGGAATTGACGCAGGCGCAAAGGCTGGCGCAAGAATCCGGCGTGACTTTAGCAGAAGCTATGACGATCTATCATATGCCGCTTTATAAAAAGCTGCAAGAGCGTATACAACGTGGTGATTTGGGCAGACTGTGCATGATTCAGATGAATTTTGGAAGCTTGAAAGCGTATGACAGTAATAGTCGTTTTTTTAACCTGTCTTTGGCGGGTGGAGCGTTGTTGGATATCGGGGTCTATGCGCTTTCGTTTATTCGGTGGTTTTTATCGGAGGCGCCGGATAAAATCATATCACAGGTCAAGTTCGCTCCAAGCGGCGTGGATGAGCAGGCCGGAATTCTGTTGATGAATGCGGCCGGTGAAATGGCGACGGTCGCCCTAACCCTACGGGCGAAACAGCCCAAAAGGGGCATGGTTGTATTTGAGAGAGGTTATCTTGAGATCTATGAATATCCTCGAGCCAGTAGAGCCGTGGTGACGTATACGGACGGCAGGCCGCAGGAAATCATTGAGAGCGGAAATACAGAGGATGCTTTGTGGTATGAAATATGCGATATGGAACAGGCCGTATCGGGCGCTGGGAACGAAATGCATCTGGATTATACCGCAGACGTTATGTCGATGATGACGCAAATCAGGCAAGCGTGGAAATTATATTATCCGGAAGAAACATAGCGCGATTGTTGGAGGTTGGAGGAATTATGGAATATAGAAGATTGAAACAGACTATTATTGCAAGGATAGATAAAGGAGAGGAAATTTTAGAACAGGTGCAAGTAATTGCGCAAAAGGAACAGATAACATTGGCAAGCGTCCAGGCTCTGGGGGCAGTTGGCCAATTTAGGGTCGGGGTATTTCAGACGCAGGAAAAGCAATATCTGGCCAATGATTTTCAAGGAGATTTTGAAATAGTATCTTTGACCGGAACCATCAATACGATGAACGGCGCGTTTTATTGTCACTTGCATATGAGCGCAGGCAATGAAAAAGGGGAAGTTTTTGGCGGCCATTTGAATCGGGCGGTCGTCAGCGCTACCTGTGAAATGGTAATTCAAATTCTGGAGGGAAACGTCGATCGACGTTATCATGAACAAATTGGATTAAATTTATTGCATTTTCAGGACGAGCAGATATGATTTTTCATGATAGAAAGCAACGGATCGAATGGAATCGTCGAATGGAATGTTGGACCAAGAGGCTTGCGTCCGGCGAATTGACAGGCTTGCGGATTGTATATGGAGCTTTTGCCATGGGGGACGCCAAATGGATCAGACGTGCGGGGGATGTTATTTATGAATAGCTGTCCGCTATGACGTGGACGCAACAATGCAGTTTGTGCGAACGCTTTCGGACATTTACCTCTCTGGAATGGACCATGGACTGGATGGACGTATCCCTGGACGAACTGAAACAAGAACTTTCCAAAGAAGTATTCCGATATACGCTGATTCTGGGTTCCTTTCATCCGAACGGATATTTCCGGGAGAAATGTCTGTATGCGATGGCGGAAGTGGAAGGGATGCTTTGCTGGATATTGCCCAGAGTTAATGACTAGGTGGTACAGATCCGGGATACGGCCTATATGATATTGGAAAATTATTTGGCTGCCTGCAATGTGCAAGAGATCCTGCTTGGCCTTCCGGCTCTCGAAGAAAAACGGGGCGAGCTTCCGGAGCGGCTGGAGGATGAAATCCGCTATGATTTAAAAATCCTTTTGCGATAACCCGTAGGACGTATTTATCCGCTTATCTGGTTTGGATGTTCAGTTTCGGGAGCAGTGTGCGGAGCAGGGCAGTGCAGCCCTGTTGTACGTCTGCATAGGTTTCGTCAAAATTACCGGTATACCATGGGTCGGCAATATCCCGATCCAGACCTGCAAAAGACAGAAGCTTATAGATTTTATGATCGTTGTCGCCGCCTGCAATCCGGGTTATATTACGGATATTGGCGGCGTCCATGCCGATGAGATAATCATATTTGCCGTAATCGGCTTTGGTCATCTGAACGGCTCGGTGGGGGATAACGGGGATGCGGGTTTGTTTTAATTTTTGGACCGTGCCGTAATGCGGAGGATTGCCAATTTCCTCTCGGCTGGTGGCGGCGGAAAAAATGTAAAATTGATCCGATAGGTTATGTTGGTTGATTAGGTGCGTCATAACGCTTTCGCACATGGTGCTGCGGCAGATGTTGCCGTGGCACACAAATAAAATTTTTATCATATCTTTTATATCCCTTCATAAGCCTTCAAACCTTGATTTTTCAA
>CAOJLW010000175.1 GCA_948438565.1 uncultured Lachnospiraceae bacterium
GCATCATACGTGGCTGCAACATACTCAGACTGAACAAGCTGGATTACACAAAGCATCCCATGGCGAAGCAGATGATAAAGACATCTGTGATGGATTACTGTCCGTTATGGGCGTTATGAAAGCCATCGTTCCGATTAAGCGATTCAATAAAGGCGAGGCGAACCAGATTTTTGACGAAGTAGAGTCCGGTGGGACGAAGATTGTGATGAAGAATAACCGGCCTGCCTGTGTCCTGATGTCTCCTGGTCAGTATGAGTCCCTGATCGAAATGCTTTCTGACATACGATGCAGGAGGAGTCGGAACACAGGATGGCGCATTACGATCCGAAAGAATCCCTGTCGCATGAGGATATGATGAAGGAACTGAATATCACGGCGGAGGAACTGGATGGCATAGAGGCAGAAATCGAGTGAGGGATTGTGCGGATGAAATGGAACATTGAGTATGTGAAAGAAGCGCAGCGTGATTTGAAGCGGTTGGATCTGTATAACCGAAAAATCATACTGAAAGCGATTGAGAAGACAGCCGAACGTCCTCTGCCACCGCCGGACGGAATTGGGAAACCGCTTGGGAACCATTCCGATTCCAGACTGGGCGGGTATTATAAGATCAAACTGCACAGCCTTGGTTATCGGGTTGTATATCAGCTGGTAACAGAGGGAGGGACGATGAGGATTATCGTGATGTCTGTCCGTGATGATGAAGCTGTTTATTAAAGAAGCGGAGCGGCGGATACAGGATATGATAAAACGAAGCGTAGAGTGAGATATCAGAAAAAGCGGAAATTCCCGTTCATGTCAATACCGAGGATTATATAGACAGCGTGTTTTACAATACGTCTCTCGCTGCGGACATGGTAATGGTTGGCATCCATAAATACAACCGCATTATACTACTTGCCGTCCATCCTATAATATGCACTGCGCCAGTTTTCTTAGTCTGGCCACATTACCGTTCCCACAGATATTATTTTGCGCCATTTTTTCAAACGGAATGTGACGGTAACATGAATTGAACAAAATATACCATTTGAAAAGCGGTACGATGGAAGATGATATTGATTCTGTATAATTGTTACAAAAATGGAATCTCAGACAAAGACAGACACAGCCAGATGAGAAGATCAATGGATAGTTCGTGCAGTACAAATAAAGAATAAACGAAACAATATGAATGGACTGAAATGATTCTAAGGAAAGGAATATGCTCTGAGAATAACCAGCTGCACCCAAAACTGATTGGCGCCAATATGCTTACAATCTATTCGGACTCTGCATGATATCAGGAGATTAAGAAAAGGAACTGGCAGCCGGAGGGCGAAAAAGAAAAGTGCATGGAAATGAAAACTCTGGTTGAAAACCTTGTCATAGAGACGGAATTTGCGGCAATGGGAGCCTCCAATGCAGTGCAGTTATATGGTGTTTCTTCCAAAAGATAATGAAAAGCTGTTGGCTGTTCTGGATGAGATTACAGATAGTGTGGATGAGCAGGCTGAATCCATACTTTATTGCCGTGGACGCATTGATATTATTTCCCAATACCAAACTTTATGATATGGCAGGGGAGAAAGAGAAATGGCGGGAGTTACAGTCGTTTATTCTGTTTATCTCCCAAAAGAAAGAGAAAGCGCCATTTCAGAGCTGTAATATGTGATAGATCATCACAGCGAGAAGGAGATGGCGGCATATCGGGCAGGACTGAAATTAAGAAGGCCGTATGTATTCTTATATCAATATCCGGGATAGCAAAATCGCTGTCCCGGATATTGATGTCTTATGGATGTTATAAAAGCTTTTACAGAAAGCTTTACCGCATTATTCAGACGTATCCACCACAATAATGCCAGAATCCCCCAGTTCCGCTTGTTGTAGCACGGCTGCGGCTAATTTTTGGAAAGATCGATGGGAGGAGGACGCACCTGTTATCGCGTCTATCTGTCCGTCCTGCTGTTTGTCCAGAAGCTGTCCGGCATAGTAGCGGGTGTATTCGTTGGGGTAAGTGCCGTTGGAGTGAAGCATATTCTGCATATAGGCATTATCCCAGCTTTTAATAAAACCACTGGCATTTTCTGCATTGTATTCAACGGAGACGATACTCCCGCCTTTTACCATTATCGTAATATATTCTTTCCAGCCGTGGCTGAACTCGGCGGCCTGGGCGGTGTAGTAGCCGTCCTGAAGACCTGTTTGGTTGCCGCAGGATGTTAGCGACAACGCCATGAGAAGAAGTAGAGCAAAGCTTATCAGCCGTTTCATCTGTTAGGTTCCTCCTTTACAATAAAGTTTTTCACTTGAGAGCGAAGAGCCTCCGCTTCCTTTTCCAGCAATCCGCTGGATTGTTCCATACCGACGGCGTTTTGCAGATTGCGATCAGCGATAGCTGAAATGGATGCGATTCGTTCTTCTATAATGGCCAGGGCGTTTTCCTGGCTCTGCACCGCCACAACAAGCTGATCGGATATGGCGTTGATTTGATCGGAGACAGAAGAAATATCCCGGAGAGAATCGGCGGTGTCGGCAGTCAGTTCTACGCCGGTTTGGATAATGTTTTTAGTATTGCTTACAATATCGGTAGCGCTTTGCGCGGCTTCGGCGCTTTTTGAGGCCAATTGTTTGACTTCGTCGGCTACGATAGCAAACCCTTTGCCGGATTCACCGGCTCTGGCTGCTTCGACAGAGGCGTTGATAGCCAAAATACTGGTTTGAAACGCAATATCGTCAATGGATTTAGCAATCTTTGTGATCTCCTGGGCGTTGCCGCTTATGTTGTCCATT
The DNA here is from genome assembly GCA_948438565.1 of uncultured Lachnospiraceae bacterium. GTDB lineage: Bacteria > Bacillota > Clostridia > Lachnospirales > Lachnospiraceae > Roseburia_B. The sequence goes on from CAOJLW010000175.1 coordinate 2,776, forward strand.
GCCTCCGAGAGAGCAGTCATCTGCGTATTGGCATTTTGGACATATCGGGTGATTTCCTCTGTTTTGATACGGGTTTGGCTGCTGTTTTCCGTCACGTTTACGAGTCGTTCCTTGACATTGGATACCTCATGAACTAAGGCTTCCGTAGACTGATTCTGTTCGACGGAAGCTTGATGCAGTTGACCGGATTGTCCGTTTAATTCTTCGGACATATGGGCCAGCCGTACGGCGGCGTTACGGAACCCCAAAATGGTTTCGTTCATGGATTGGAGGATGGTGCGCAGGCTGGTACGGATTAGGGTAAAATCCCCTTTATAATCCACTTGGGATTCTGCGCACAAATTGCCGTCTGCAACCTGCGTGAGCACTTGTTGGATATCGGATATGTAATGGTTGATGCTTTCGACGGTGGCGTCTAACGTTTGAGTCAGCACTTCCAGTTCATCTCCGGAATGAACGGAAGCCACTTCCGTGTGCAGGTCGCCGTCAGACAGGGTTATCATCCGGTTGGTTACGCTTTTCACTGGCCGGGAAATCGAACGGGACAGGCGCAGAACCAATAATATAGAAATGACAAGCACGGCCAGGGTCGATAAAATAGCTACCAGCATGGACGCATTGATCAGATGGTTATAATCTGATTTTGGGGTCTGGATGACTAAAGACCATTGGGTTCCCCGAATTGGAGAGAAGGCTACCAGCATTTCCTGGCCGTTAATGACAAATTCCGTTGCGCCGGTTTCGCCGGTGGTTACGCGGCTAATCTCTTCCGTATTGCCTCCGCTAAGCTGGAGTAAGGTGCTTTGAGAAAGGGCAACGGACGAATCCGGATGGCCGGTAACGATGCCTTCCCGGTTGACCATATAGGCCATGCCGTGTTTACCTAAATTGATGCTGCTGATAACGTCATTGAGCGTATCATATTTGTAGACGCCGACTACATAAAAAGCGGTTTCTTCGTTTTCTTTTACCGGCATTCCCATTGTAATTCCCAGGTGTTCCTGAAAGATCGTGGAAGATGCGGTGGTTAAATTGTCCGTTTCTTGAAGGAGGGTCAAAAAGCCGCTATTTAAATTTTCCGGCGCTCCGTCGATTCCCTGAAGCAGTTGGCCGTCTAAGTCATACAGGGCAATGGTGTACAGCTCGTAGATTTCAGCGGCCTCCGTCAGGACGTCGTTTCGGCTCGTTTGGGTGGCTGTGGGATCGGAAGCCGTAGAATTCATGCGGGGGTCCCCTGCAATCGTCATCATGCGGTCTGCGAGCATATGGATATTGGCTTCTACCGTTTTAGCGGACTGCCTGGCCATAGGCTGCAAGCTGTCCAGTAGGATGCTGTTTGCCAACGACTGCATGGAAAGCGCCATAATCATGCAGCATATAAATACCAATATCAAAATGTTTAAAGTTGTACTAGTTAAGATTCTTCCATTTAGGCTTCGTTTTAATTTTCGGCCATGGGAGTCTGCTTTTGTTCCGGTCACGTCTGATCTCTCCTTTTTTTGTATTTTTGCACAACGTAAGAAAAGCCCATCTATCCTTTGGCTAATATCAGGCTTTTTTTGATGGAGCCAAAGGACAATACGCTTTTTTAAACAGTATACCACAGAGAGGGAAAAAAGGGAAGTTATAAGATTTTTAATTTTTTTTCCGATATAAAAAATGGGGTATTGCAATAGCAGTATAGGATAGGAGGCAAAAACCATGACATTAAGAGAATTGCCCGTAGGTAAACAAGCGACGATTACCGATGTTGGGGGGGAAGGGGCGTTAAGGCAGCATTTTCTGGATATGGGAGTGATTCCGGGTACGGATATTGTATTGGTCAAATATGCTCCGTTGGGCGATCCAATGGAATTTCGGCTCCACGGCTATGAACTGACCTTGCGGATAGCGGATGCGGAACAGATCCGGATTACAGATGTCCGGGATGCAGGCAATCGGGAGGACGAAGGGAAAAAGAGAGCTGCAAAAAAAAGAATTGCACACCCCGGATTGGGAGAAAGCGGCAAATATCATGAGAAAGCAACAGAGCATCCGCTGCCGGATGAGGAAATTTTGACCTTTGCGTTGGCCGGCAACCAGAATTGCGGAAAAACTACGCTGTTTAATCAGCTTACCGGTTCTAATCAGCACGTGGGGAATTTTCCAGGCGTAACGGTTGATCGGAAGGAAGGCGTGATAAAAGGGCATGGAAATACGCGGATTACAGATTTGCCCGGCATCTATTCGATGTCGCCGTATACCAATGAAGAAATTATTACCAGAGAATTTGTAATTAACGAACATCCAAGAGGAATTATCAATATTGTGGACGCTTCCAATATTGAGCGGAATCTCTATCTGACCATGCAGTTGATGGAGTTAGATATTCCGATGGTGCTGGCTTTAAATATGATGGACGAAGTTCGTGGGAACGGCGGGTTTATTAAAATTAATGAGATGGAGGAACGGCTGGGGATTCCAGTTGTGCCGATTTCAGC
>CAOJLW010000176.1 GCA_948438565.1 uncultured Lachnospiraceae bacterium
CAACGATATGAGCCATTTGATTTTTTCATGTATGCGTCTGGCGGAACGGTTGGATTTTTTTTTACAGCAGAATCGGACGTCTCCAGTCGAACCCGAGGTATTGGATTTTTATTTTAAACTTAGGGATTTTCTGGGGATTTATGAGCGGATGGATGAGCGTTATGTGGCTTATATGGAACATGGAGCGGAAGGCGTGTTTCAGATACGTTGCTTTTGCGTCGATCCGTCGCGCCGTATACAGGAATGCCTGGATAAGGGGAGGGCGACCATCTTTTTTTCTGCAACGCTGCTGCCTATCCAGTATTATAAAGAAATGTTAAGCGCCCGGACGGATAATTATGCTGTTTATGCGAAAACGTTATTTTCTGAGAAGCAGAGGCTCTTGCTCATCGGAAAGGATGTCAGCAGTCGCTACACCAGGCGCAATGAAGCGGAATTTTATAAAATTGCCATGTATATCCGGACGCTGATATCGGTTCGAACAGGGAATTACATGGTTTTTTTTCCATCTTATCAATTTTTGGAACAAGTATACGATCAGTTTCTCGCCATAGCTCCAAAAGAAATCCGGATTTTGTTGCAAAAGAGCGGTATGCAGGAATATGCCAGGGAAGAGTTTTTGGATGCTTTCGCGTCTGGGGACGGGCAGACGCTGGTTGCTTTTTGCGTCTTGGGCGGTATGTTTGGAGAAGGGATCGATTTAAAGGAGGAGCAGTTGATAGGCGTGATCGTCGTGGGGACGGGATTGCCGCAAATTGGGAATGAACGCGAAATTCTAAAAGACTATTATGATAAAAAAACGGGAGCCGGGTTTGATTATGCGTATCGCTATCCGGGCATGAATAAAACGCTCCAGGCAGCGGGACGTTTGATCCGCACGACTGCGGATCGTGGGATTGTCGCGCTGCTGGATGAGCGTTTTTTGGAAAGCAGCTATCGCTGTCTGTTTCCACGAGAATGGATGGATTATCAAATTTGCAGTCAGGCCAATGCAGGGCAAATGGCATCAGACTTCTGGAAGCAGCTTTAGGAACTCTTCCGAAGAAGCGGACAAAGGCAGATTGGGGTTGACGGAAACCACCATACGTCTTTCCGGGATAGGTTCTATCGTTTGCAGGATGGTCAGCTCCCGTTCATTTGCAGGCAGGCAGTAGTCCGGGATTACAGCAATTCCAAGGCCAATGCGGGCAAGATCAATCAGCAGATCGTTACTGTTCAATTCAATTTCAGGAATCAATTCTAACTGATGTTGTAAAAACAGGTGGTGTAAAAATTCGCTGGTCGTGCTCTTTTTACCCAGCATCAGAATGGGATAACGCTGTAGATCGCAAAAAGCAATTGCTTGCTGTGATAGCTGAAAATAAGCCGGATTCGCGATAAACACATCGCGGAAGGTGCGGACGGTTTTTTTGACATAGGAATGGTTGAGCTTGGAATTCGGGTCATTGGTGACGATGAGATCCGTTTTACCCTGTTCCAAAAGCTCTACGCAGGAGAGGGAAGTGGCGTTGGTAACTTTGATAGGCACATTTGGAAATTTTTGATGGAATTGTTTTAGGTAAGGCACTAAAAAATAACGGCAGATCGTGTCGTTGGCGCCAATGTGCAGCTGTCCCAGGCCAATGCTTTCGGTATCCAACAACTGATTTTCTCCACGGTGGATCAGATGGACGGCAGGTTCAATATGTTTTAACAGCAGTTCGCCGGCAGCAGTCAGGCAGACTTTTTTTGTGCTGCGAATAAATAAAGGCTGTCCCAGTTTTTTTTCCAGGGTCTTAATGGACTGGCTGACGGCGGACTGGGAAATATACAAATGTTTGCTTGCTTCAGAAAAACTGAGCGAAGCGGCAACGTAATAGAAAACTTTATATAATTCGTAATTAATATCCATAGGCATTCCTCCATTTGCTATTCATTATATGATAAAAAACCATAAAACTCAATGTTGAATTTTATTAAATTGATCTTATAAATAAAATAAGATATATTAATTATACTAATTGATCGAAAGATGCTATGATGGTTTTAGTGTATCATAGAAAGAAGGAGGGAATATCTATGGGTAAGGTGAGAAGAATTTATGTGGAAAAAAAACCGGCGTTTGCCGTGCAGGCAAAGGAATTAGAGGCGGAAGTCAAAAGTTATTTGGGAATCCGGAATGTGAAGCGGATACGTGTTTTGATCCGTTATGATATAGAGAATATTTCGGACGCTACGTATGAAAAGGCAATTCATACCGTTTTTTCCGAACCGCCGGTTGACGACGTTTATGAAGAAACGTTTGATGCGGGAGACGCGCAATGTTTTAGTGTGGAATATCTGCCTGGGCAGTTTGATCAGAGGGCGGATTCGGCGGAACAATGCGTAAAGCTGTTAAATGAAAATGAAGAACCTGTGATCCGTTCAGCTACTGCCTATGTGATTGAAGGGAAAGTGACTGAAGCTCAGCTTGCTTCTATTAAATCGCATTGTATCAATCCGGTGGATTCCCGTGAGACGGGGTTGGAAAAACCGGAGACATTGGTCAGTCATTTTGAGGAACCGGCTGACGTAGCGATTTTAGACGGTTTTATAGATATGGAGCAGGATACGTTACAGGAATTGTACCGGTCCTTGAATCTGGCTATGACGTTTCGGGATTTTCTCCATATTCAGAAGTATTTTCGGGGAGAAGAAAAGCGCGATCCGTCCATAACGGAAATCCGTGTGCTGGATACCTATTGGTCCGATCACTGCCGTCATACGACGTTTTCCACCGAATTAAAAGATATCGTTTTTGGGGAAGGGGATTATAAAAAACCGATCCAGGAGTCCTATCAGGACTATCTGGCTACACATAAGAAGCTTTATGCAGGCAGGGAGGACAAATTTGTCTGTCTGATGGATATTGCGGTGATGGCTATGAGACGTTTAAAGGCAGAAGGTAAATTGCAGGATCAGGAAGAGTCCGATGAAATTAACGCCTGCTCCATTGTCGTGCCGGTAGAGGTGGACGGTCAGATACAAGAATGGCTGGTCAATTTTAAAAATGAAACGCATAACCATCCGACAGAAATCGAACCGTTTGGCGGCGCAGCCACTTGCCTGGGCGGCGCAATTCGCGATCCGTTGTCCGGACGTACGTACGTATACCAGGCTATGCGCGTGACCGGGGCGGCGGATCCTACCGTGGCAGTAACCGATACCTTAGAGGGCAAGCTGCCGCAAAAAAAGATTGTCAGAAGCGCGGCGCACGGATATAGCTCTTACGGCAATCAGATTGGACTTGCGACTGGGTATGTCAAGGAAATTTATCATCCGAATTATGCGGCTAAACGTATGGAAATCGGCGCGGTCTTGGGCGCCGCTCCGAGGCGCGCTGTGCGCAGGATGACTTCGGATCCGGGCGACGTGATTATCTTGCTGGGCGGGCGCACCGGGCGCGATGGCTGCGGCGGCGCAACCGGATCGTCAAAAGCTCACAATACGGCTTCCATTGATACCTGCGGCGCGGAAGTCCAAAAAGGAAATCCGCCCACAGAACGTAAGATTCAAAGGTTGTTCCGTAGAGAAGAGGTTAGTTATCTGATTAAAAAATGCAACGATTTTGGGGCAGGCGGGGTATCGGTTGCAATTGGTGAACTTGCGCCCGGTCTTCGTGTGAATTTGGATCGGGTTCCCAAAAAATATGCCGGATTGGATGGGACGGAAATCGCTATTTCCGAGTCTCAGGAACGTATGGCGGTTGTCGTTGCGCCGGAAGATATGGATACATTTTTATCCTATGCAAAAGAAGAGAATTTAGAGGCTGTGCCGGTAGCTGAGGTGACGCAGGAGCCACGTCTGGTGTTGGTATGGAGAGGAAAAGAAATTGTAAATCTTTCCCGTGCCTTTTTGGATACCAACGGGGCGCATCAGGAAACTTCTGTGGCAGTGGACATTCCGTCCAAATCAGACTGTTACCTGGATCGGATTCCGTTGCCTGCCGTAAAAGACGCTTTGGAAAAAAAGGATTTAAAAGCGGCGTGGCTGGCAGAGCTGGCAGATTTAAATGTCTGTTCCCAGAAGGGTCTGGTGGAAATGTTTGACGCCTCGATTGGGGCAGGCAGCGTGTATATGCCGTATGGCGGGCGTTATCAACTTACGGAGACTCAGAGTATGGTGGCAAAGCTTCCGGTTGCAAAGGGCAAGACTGATGTGGTGACAATGATGAGCTATGGGTTTGATCCGTATTTGTCATCCTGGAGTCCTTATCATGGGGCGGTTTACGCTGTTTTGGAATCGGTGGCGCGTATTGTGGCGGCCGGAGGGGATTTTACCAAAATCCGTTTTACGTTTCAGGAATATTTTCGCAGGATGTCAGAAGAACCTGCACGCTGGAGTCAACCGCTTGCCGCGCTGTTGGGCGCATATTATGCGCAGATTGGCTTTGGACTGCCTTCCATTGGAGGAAAGGACAGTATGTCCGGCAGTTTCAATGAAATAGACGTGCCGCCGACATTGGTTTCCTTTGCGGTTGATGTGGCCAGAGAACGGGATATTATAACGCCGGAGTTAAAAAAAGCCGGGAACCGGCTATTGCTGTTTACCATTGAAAAAGACGCGTATGATCTGCCGGTATTTGCACAGGTTATGAAATTATATCATGCGTTCCACAGTCTGATCAGTACGGGCGCGATCCTGTCCGCCTATGCGCTGGATGCAAAAGGCCTTGCGGCAGCTATCAGTAAAATGGCGTTTGGCAATAAGCTTGGAGTGACGATGGATGCGGATGTGAGTATGGACGTCTTGTTCGCGCCGGGGTTTGGAAATATTGTGGCGGAAATACCTGCCAAAAAGGAACTGGAAGTGAAAAAGGTTTTGGAAGAGGCCGGCATATCAGAATTTGTAACGGCTGTTGGTCAGGTGAATGACCGTCAGGCGATTGTATGTCAAACTATGGAGCTTCCCATAGAAGAGGCTCTGGCTGCATGGACAGGCTCTCTTGAGTCGGTATTTCCTACCCGTGCATTGCCTGGAAAGGATACGGTGGATACCGGGATCTATCAGACGGATCGCGTCTATATTTGCAAACATAAAGTGGCGAAACCAACCGTATTTATTCCGGTATTTCCAGGTACGAACTGTGAGTATGACAGTGCGCGGGCATTTGAGGCGGCAGGCGCCAATGTGGTTACCAGAGTATTCCAAAATTTGAATGCAAATGATATCCGCGATTCTGTGGATGTGTTTGAAAAAGCGATTGCCCAGTCTCAGATTGTTATGTTTCC
>CAOJLW010000177.1 GCA_948438565.1 uncultured Lachnospiraceae bacterium
AAAACCCACGAGTGATTGAGGAGAAGCTCAAATCCTTCTTATCGCCGGCAGTCAGGGATGGCGTTGGCACTGGCGGAGGTGAAGAATAGTGGCAAAAAAGAAGCAGGAAGAGGCACCAAAAGGAGCGCCGGCCTGGATGGCTACGTTTAGTGATTTGATGAATCTGTTGTTGTGTTTCTTCGTATTGCTCTTTTCTATGTCATCGGTGGATGCGGAAAAGTTTCAGATGGTAGTCGCTTCTTTGCAGAGTACTTTTAGTGTACTGCCGGCCGGTGGATCCTCAATTGGAGAAGGCCAATTAATTTCTTCAGGGATCAGCCAGTTAAAGGACTTCAGCATATACTTTGATCAGCTTTCTTCGGAAGGTGAAGTGGAGACAGAGGAAGAGAAAGAAGGGCAGACCGTAAAGGAAGCGTACCAGGAAGAGAGTTTAAAAGAATCAGAGGAAATTGCGGAGGAAGTCAATAAACAGATCGAGGAACAGGGTATCCAAAATCAGGTTGAGGTAGATTTTAATGCGCAGTATGTCCTTTTGACTTTAAATGGCGCATTGCTGTTTGATTCCGGTCGATCCGAGATTCGGGAAGACGCATATCCGCTGGTTGATAAGATCGGAGCCATTTTGGCCAATTACAACGGCAATATTATTGAAATTGAAGGGCATACGGACAATGTGCCGATTTCGAATGACAGATATGAAAATAACGACGTGCTTTCTATGTACCGTGCATTGCGTGTGGCGGATTATATCAGAGGCATTACGGATTTGGATTCGGCATTACTAAAATCATCCGGACGGGGAGAATATGTTCCGATTGCAGATAATGCCACTCCGGAAGGACGGGCGCGTAACCGAAGGGTAGAAGTGAAGATTTACAATTCTTACAATTCGGATCATTAATATGAGAAAGGAATAGGCTAGGCTATGAAGAAAAACCTTATTACAGTTGTTATCTTGGCATTGGTTTTGGTGAATTTGATTTTGACTTCATTACTGGCAATCTCTATTTTGCCAGAGACAAAAAAAGCAAACGAGTTGATTACCCAGGTATGCAGCGCAATTAATCTGGAGTTGCGCAGCGGAGCCGTTTCTATGGATTCTATCCGCGTTCCAATTGAACAGGTTGTTACTCATGAGATAGCGGATATGACGATTAATTTAAAAGAAAGCGGAGATGGAAAAAGCCATTATGCGACGATGTCGATTTTGCTTTCTATGGACAAAGAACATGAGGATTATAAGGAATATGGAGAAACCATTGCAGAAAAGGAGAGTCTGATCAAAGATCAGATTAATTCCGTGGTCGGTGGATATACATATGAAGAATTTACAGCGGATCAACAGGCAGTTCAGAATTCTATCCTGGCTGCATTGCAGGCATTGTTTAATTCCGATTTTATCTTTAGCGTCGGATTCCCTACGGTTACCAGTATGTAAAAAAATTGCATTAGGCAGGTGGTGAAAATTCATGGGTGATGTGTTATCCCAGAATGAAATTGATAGTTTGTTGCGGGCATTGAACGAAGGTGAACTCGACGCAGACGATATGAAAGACGCTCCGGAAAAGACGCTGAAGGATTATGATTTTGCGCGTCCTTCCAAATTTTCCAAAGAGCATCTTAGGACATTGGAAATTATATTTGAACATTATGGAAGGTTATTATCCACCAACCTTCCAGTATATTTAAGGAAGAGCGTCCAGATAGAGGTGATGAATTCCGAAGCGGTAACTTATTCGGAGTTTTCCAATGCGCTTTCCAACCCGGTCTTGCTTGGGGTTGTGGATATGGAACCTTTAGGTGGGAATGTAATTATAGAAATGGCGTCTAAGCTTGGATATGCGATTGTGGATCGTATGTTAGGGGGCGGAGGCGTGCCATTGGAAAAGAGCCGGGATTTTTCTGAAATTGAGCTGTTGATTATTGAACGGATCTTGATCGTATGCGTGGAGTTATTATCGGAACCCTGGCAGAATGTCGTGGAAATTTCACCTAGATTGGAACGGATTGAGACCAATTCACAGTTTGCGCAGATTATTTCTCCAAATGAGATGATTGCAATTGTGACTATCAATATTCGAATTGGGGATGTGGAAGGTTTGATGAATATCTGTCTGCCATTCCTTACCTTAGAGCCTGTCATGGATAAATTAAATACAAAGTTCTGGTATTCGAGCATCAAAAAGAGCGATGAAGTGGAATATACGGAAGCGATTCGTGGGTTAATCTCACGGGCTCCGGTACCGGTTAAAGCATATTTGGGGAAAAGCAAGGTTTCCATACATGATTTTACGAATCTGCAAATTGGCGATATTATCCGTTTGGATTCAAAAGTAGATAAGGAATTGGACATATATGTTGGCAATATACGCAAATTTACCGCATTGCCAGGCGCTGCCGGCAATCAGTATGCAGTAAGGATCACATCAGTAATCGGAGAGGAGCAATGAAATAATGGATGGAATGTTGTCGCAGGAAGAAATAAATGCCTTGTTAAATGAACCGGGAGCTTCGGGTGGCGCTGACGAACAGCCGCTTTCTGACGTTGAAAAAGATGCGATTGGTGAAGTTGCAAATATCAGTATGGGAACGGCGGCGACCGCATTGTTTTCCCTGGTCAACAAGAAAGTTGATATATCGACGCCGGTTGTAACGTTTGCCACATGGGAGGATATTGTGGCGGCTTATGAGAGGCCATGTGTTTTTATCCGAATTGCATATACAGTTGGTTTGGACGGAAGTAATGTTTTGGTTTTAAAGGAGCATGATGTAAAAGTAATCACCGATTTGATGATGGGAGGGGATGGCACCAATGTGGATATGGAGCTGGGTGAGATGCACCTGAGCGCCATTTGTGAGGCTATGAACCAAATGATGGGTTCGGCAGCGACCTCTTTATCGTCAATGCTTGATAAAATGATTGATATCAGTCCACCGGAAGCAGATGTGGTAGACTTGGCGGAAACAATGGATGGAGGGGAGATTGACAGTTTCCTGGCAGGTCAATTTGTAATGATTTCATTTCGGATGGAAATCGGTGATTTAGTAAATAGTAAAATTATGCAGTTGTATCCATTTTCTTTTGCAAAAGAGATGTGCTCTAGTATAACAAAAAACATGGAAATAGGAGCGGAAACGGCTGATGCAACCGTAAATGAACAGAGCAACCCGGCAGCCGCAGCGCCACAGCAGCCTATGGCTGGGCCAGAACAGGCGCAACCTGTAATGCCTCAGCAGATGGGACAGCCGATGATGGCTGGGCAGCCAATGATGGGAGGGCAGCCAATGATGGGAGGACAGCCGATGATGGGACAGCCGATGATGTCTCAGCCAGTGAATGTACAGCCTGCGCAATTTCAGGCATTTTCGCCAGGAGCGATTAGTCCGGCTTTACAATCAGAAAATATTGACTTGATTATGGATGTGCCGCTGGATGTGACGGTGGAATTAGGCAGAACGAGTAAATCAATCCAGGAAATTCTGGATTTTGCACCGGGATCAATTATTGAATTGAATAAAATTGCAGGTGAGCCGATTGATGTACTTGTCAATGGAAAATACGTAGCAAAAGGTGAAGTTGTTGTGATAGAAGAGAATTTTGGAATTCGAATCACAGAAATTATCAAATAATTAGTTGGGAATAGGAGATTAATAGAATGGCAAAGAATATTTTGGTTTGTGATGATGCTGCGTTTATGCGGATGATGATTAAAGATATTTTAACTAAGAACGGTTATAATGTCGTAGGCGAAGCAGAAAATGGAAAAAAGGCAGTAGAAAGATATAATGAATTAAAACCGGATTTGGTTTTGATGGATATTACGATGCCGGAAATGGACGGAATTCAGGCTTTAAAGGCGATTAAGCAGTTGGATGCAGGAGCTTGCGTGATTATGTGTTCCGCAATGGGGCAGCAGGCAATGGTTATCGAAGCAATCCAGTCCGGCGCGAAGGACTTTATTGTAAAACCATTCCAGGCGGAACGCGTTTTGGAAGCTGTAAAAAAAGTCCTAGGTTAAAATGTATATGATAGCAGTTTTAACTTCTTCTTTCGACAGTTTTGTGCAGTTGATTGGTGTGCTCGTGATTTTTGTTTTTGTCCTTGGCATTACCTATGTGGCGACACGCTGGATTGCCGGCTATCAAAAAGGGCACAGCTTCAACAGGAATCTAAAAGTGATTGAGACTTTAAAGATTACATCCAATAAATATATACAGATTATTGAAGCAGGAGATGAATATCTGGTCATAGCCATTGGAAAAGATGAAGTGCGGCTGCTTACAAAACTGACAAGGGAACAGTTGGGAGAATTACCTGCAAATGAACTCCCGGCTGGTTTTTCCGCTGAAAGTTTTAAAGATTTATTCGATAAATTAAAAGAACATATACCGAAGAAGTAGGCTGGGATAAATTATGAGTAAATTGAAACGGTTATATTGTAAGTTGTCTGTGGTTATGGCAGTGTTTGTCATTGTGCTTACTGTTGTATTGTTAAACGGACAGAGCGTTTTTGCGACTGGAGCCAATAACGGTAGCGCAGCGGAAGGGATTGAGGCGCCGTCGGGCGAGGATATTCCGGAGCCTACCGATCAAAGAGGTCGGCCTTTAGACAACGCTACTTCTGACAGTACAAATGGGGTATTCTTTAGCTATAATAATGAGGACGGGACATTGTCCGGATCTTTGCGGATGTTACTTGTACTGACGATTCTTTCTTTGGCGCCGTCATTTTTAATTATGGTGACGTCTTTTACCAGAATTGTTGTGGTGCTTCATTTTTTGCGGGCTGCAGTTGGTACGCAGACCTCTCCGCCCAATCAGGTCTTGGTCGGGTTGGCCTTGTTTTTGACATTTTTTATTATGCAGCCGGTATTTACCCAAATTAATGAAAGAGCGATCCAGCCTTTTGATGCCGGAGAAATTACGCAGGAAGAAGCGATTCAAATTGGCAGTGAACCTTTGCGTGAATTTATGAATGGGCAGGTACAGACAAAGGATATTGATTTGTTCATTCAGATTTCCGGCGAGACATATGATAGTTATGAAGAAGTTCCGTTTTCTATTTTGATTCCGAGTTTTGTAATCAGTGAGCTTCGACTATCTTTTATCATAGGTTTTTTGATTTATATTCCATTTATTGTGATTGATATGGTAGTGGCCTCCGTGCTCATGTCTATGGGTATGATGATGCTTCCGCCAACGACGATATCTCTGCCGTTTAAGATT
>CAOJLW010000178.1 GCA_948438565.1 uncultured Lachnospiraceae bacterium
CTCCTGTCACCGTATTCGTATATCCCGTACCGATCTGCGTAGGCGCAGCAGGATTATAACTGACCGTATAACCCGCCCTGCCCGTATCGGCCGATTCCAATTTCTTCAACTCTGTCCCATTGTCCGTCACAGTCAACACCGGCGTAATCACATCTCCGGTATATTGCTGCGGAGCCACTGGAGCCACTGTCACCCGATCCATGGTCTGATAAATCACAAACGGAATATATTGCATACCTGTACAATTGCCTTTACCGGTCAGACGGATATATGCTTTTCCGACATCGGTATTATTGACATAATCGGCTGTATAATCCGTGCCATTGATTAAAGTCGTCACCGCGTCCACACGAATACTGGCCGGCGCTTCCGGATTACAAGCAGAACCGGTATAAAGCTGTGCATCGCCTTCCGGTAAATCCCGGATATTGTTAATATTAAAACGTTCGATATCAAACTGAACGCCCGGCTTAGTCCCCCGGTAATTATTGATACCGGTTACGGTAATCGTCCCTTTGCCCGCGTTGATATTCTGTCCTTCGGCCGGATCTTCGTAGGTATAATCCACGCCCGGCTCTAACAGTCCGTCCTCTTTATCTCCCTGATAGACAATAATCTCCGGTTTAATCGGCTTGCCTGTATAGACAATCTTGTCGTCATTTTTTAATTCGACAAAGATCTGATCGTCACCGGTATAGGTTTGCGCAAAATCCGCCTGGCTAATCCGATATGTCGCTGAAAGCTCTCCTGTACAGTTGCCTCCCGCTTTACTCTTGACTTTAACCTCCGCCAGACTTCCGGCAGGCGTCAATCCGTGATTGCCGCTAAATTCCAGTTCATAGTCCTTTTCCAAAGCAGGCTCGCCTGTGGTCTTATTAAGAATTTTTAAATTAGCAGGCGGGATGCCCTTTGCGGTATCTTTCGCTGCCTTTTTATTATATATCGTATCCTCGCACGTCACTTCATATAAGGTACGGATATCCACGGACGTAATATTGAAATATACGCGCTTCTCCCCCGCATACTGTCCCATACCCTGAATCACAATACAGGGCCGCTTACTCTCGTCTGGATTGTCAGCGCTGCCTACATCCGTATTATTTGCAGGAATGATCTGATAATCGGTTCCTTCCACCAGAGTAAACGTCGCTATCTGCACGCGAACCTCCGGGGTGATTGGCTGAGCCGTATACGGATAGCTTGGCGTCGCGCTCGAACCGTCCAGCGTAACCGTACAGTCGTCAATATCCGTTCCAATCGGAACATTCCTATATGTAAATTCTCCCATATAATTGCCGCAGCCGGTCAAAGTAATGGTCGCCGTATGGTTCGTTTGGTTGATTTCCGCACGAATCGTATAATCCCCATATGGCGAATCTTCCGACGGCTTTTGCACCAATGTCCTGCCGCCGTCCACAAGCTCTAAGCCAATCACGATAACCGGATTGGCTTGCAAATTTTTATCCAGCTGATTGGGAAGCCGCTCCGGTTTTTGGACATCCTCCAAGGATTTCTTGATGTCAAACAACACCGTCTTGCTGCCGGTGTATGCCGTATCGCTCTTGGCAGTAATCGTAACCTGCCCGGTTGCTCCAACTTCAGTATTGTTGCTATAGACCAAATCAAAGGTCTCGGCATTCGCCGGAATCTCCTCCTGGCCATTTAACAGAATAATGGATGGCCGAACCTCCCGGCCTTCGCCAAGCCATACCTGAGGCTCATTCAATCTGTTGTCTGTTGCGCCTTTCACAGTCAAAGCGTCCAGGCTAATAAGAGTCCCATCATCCGACGGCGTCACGCCGCCCTCTTCCTCTGTTTCTATTGCGTCAGAAGCGATAACTTCTCTTGAAGCCGTATCCTCCCACGTACCCTGCTCTAGGCCAGATACGTCGTCTAATACCTCTGTTTCTCCTTCAGATGCTTCCTCCAGTGTTCCTTCCACTTCCTCAAAAGCTTCCGGGAACATTTCTGTTTCTTCTTCAGATGCTTCTTTGAAGTCATCAGCCGCAGCTTCCTGACTGATGCCAATATCTCCTCCTGCGCTGTCCGTACCTGTGGCCAATAAGGCGACATCCGGTATACTGCAAAC
This sequence comes from uncultured Lachnospiraceae bacterium, assembly GCA_948438565.1. Lineage (GTDB taxonomy): Bacteria > Bacillota > Clostridia > Lachnospirales > Lachnospiraceae > Roseburia_B. The sequence continues at coordinate 2,090 of CAOJLW010000178.1, forward strand.
CATACAAACAGTAAGTAGGATAGCCAGAACCCGTTTCGCTACATCCTTGTACATATCTACCGCTCCTTTTCCTTTCGAAATCTCTGTAATAGATATTGAATCTGTCGTCCGATATCAATATCTGCACATAGCCTTATCTATTATATCGTACTATTTTCGAAAAATATTAGAATCGCCGGAGCCATTTTTTGAAAATACAGGACGCTATTGTCAAAAACATACCGTCACCGGGTAGGAAAGCGTGTCTGAAAACCGCCTTCCGCCAAATGTCTGACGCAATCCGCCGGAAAGGATTTCCAAACACGCCTTTAAATGTCCCAAATGATATAATAAATTGTCCCTGATAAGCTATATTTTTATTATATGCCATTCTCATGCATACGTCAATGCTTTTGACAGGGGGATGCGCCATCCTCCATCCTGCGCATTTCTTTTATAAATTTATGGATGACAGGGAGACATACCAAAAACGTCAAGACATCCGCAATTGGCTGCGCCGCTTCCATTCCGATCACTCCGCATATGGACGGCAAAATCCAAATGAACGGCAAAAAAAACACGCCCTGGCGACAGGCGGCCAAAAAAGCTGCCTTGGCTGATTTTCCAACTGCCTGAAACGTCATATTGCAAGCGATGCCAAGCGGCAGAAACGGCATGACGGCGCACTGTAGCCGAAGCGCCAACGTCCCGATCGAAGCCACTGTTTCATCCCCCGGCACAAACTGCCTCAGCAAAACCGGAGCCAGAAAAAACAAGGCAACGCCAATCAAAGACATCCCCGCCGTGCCTGCCAGAATCCAAAAGCGATACGCCATACGTACCCTGTCATATTGTTTCGCGCCGTAATTATACCCAACGACAGGCTGATATCCCTGCCCAAAGCCAATCAGAACACAATAAACCATCATAAAAATTTTTCCGACAATCGACATGGCCGCCACCGCCGCATCGCCATAGGCCGCCGCCGCATGATTTAAGGCAACAGACGCCACACTCGCCAACCCCTGCCGAAACAAAGACGGCATCCCATTTCCCAGAAACTCTTTATATAAGGAAAGATCTGCCGATAAATTTTTTACGGAAAAACGAATAATTGTCTTTTTTCTCAGATAAAACAATAGCAAAACGAGAAAGCCGGCGCACTGGCCAAAAGCGGTTGCAATAGCGGCCCCACGTACGCCCCATTCCAATACAAAAATAAACAACGGATCGAGCGCAATGTTCAACAGACTGCCAATCCCAATGCCGACCATCGAAAGCTTTGTTTTTCCTTCCGCACGCAGTAAATTATTGAGCACAAAGGAAGCCGTCATCACCGGAGCGACATAGAGAATATATTTGGCATAATCCACTGCAAACGGCAAAATCGTCTCCGTTGCCCCCATCCAAATCATCAATTGTTCCAAACACAACAGTCCGAAAACGCCAAAAGCCGCGCCAAAAATCACCGACGTCAGCAAAGCGCAGGACGCCAGCTTTTGCGCCGGTTGATCTTCTTGTTTGCCCAGACGCCTGGAAATCGCGCTTCCGGCTCCCATCCCGACCGTAAAACCCACGGCCTGGATTATGGCCATTAACGAAAATACAATCCCCACTGCGCCGGAAGCCTGCGTTCCCAGCTTTGAGACAAAGTACGTATCCACCACATTATAAATTGACGTTACAAGCATACTGATCATCGTTGGAATAGCCAGAGAAATAATAAGCTTTGGGATCGGCGTCTCGATCATTTTCTGGTATTGCGCATCTGTTTGAGCCATGAGAAAAAACCACCGTTATTTTCGTATTTTACCATAATATTCCCAGTTGGCTGCATTACTATACGAAAATCCGCCAGAGAATCTGAGGCAGACAGGCGAAAGAAAAAACCCTGCATCCGGCAAGCCGAATCTACAGGGTTTTTCTTTTTTTATCAATATATCTTATACCACGCCCTGGGCGATCATAGCGTTTGCCACTTTCTCAAATCCGGCAATATTTGCGCCCATCACATAATTGCCTTCCTGGCCGTAACGTTTTGCCGCGTCGTCAATATTGTGATAAATATTGACCATAATCTGCTGCAATTTAGAATCCACTTCTTCAAACGTCCAGCTTAACCGTTCGCTGTTCTGCGTCATCTCAAGCGCGGATGTCGCTACGCCGCCTGCATTGGCAGCTTTGCCGCCGATAAACCATACGCCGTTCTCTTGCAGATACTTCGTAGCGTCAATCGTCGTAGGCATATTGGCGCCCTCGCAAACCGCTTTGCAGCCATTGGCAACCAAAGCTTTTGCATCGTCAATCAACAGCTCGTTTTGTGTTGCGCAAGGCAGTGCGATATCGCATTTTACAGACCATACGCCGCGACCTTCATGATATTCGGCGCTCTTTCTGGCTGCCGCATACTCGGTTAAACGCGCGCGTTTCACCTCTTTAACTTCTTTTAACAACGCTACGTCAATCCCTTCCGGATCGTAGATCCAGCCGGTAGAATCCGAACAAGTCACTACTTTAGCGCCCATCTGCTGCGCTTTTTGAGTCGCATAGATCGCTACGTTTCCGGCGCCAGAAATGGCAACGACTTTGCCTTCCATAGATTCGCCATGGCATTTCATCAATTCCTGCGTAATATACAGCAGTCCGTATCCGGTTGCTTCGGTACGCGCCAGAGAGCCGCCGTATGTTAAGCCTTTTCCTGTCAAAACGCCTTCATATGTGCTTTTGATCTTTTTATACTGGCCAAACATATAGCCGATTTCCCTTGCGCCTGTCCCGATGTCGCCTGCCGGAACATCCACGTCCGCACCGATATACTTGCAAAGCTCCGTCATAAAGCTCTGGCAAAACGCCATAACTTCCCGGTCGGATTTGCCCTTCGGATCAAAATCCGCGCCGCCCTTGCCGCCGCCAATCGGCAGTCCGGTCAAGGAATTCTTAAAAATCTGCTCAAAGCCTAAGAACTTGATAATTCCGGTATTTACGGATGGATGCAGACGTAAGCCTCCTTTGTAAGGCCCAATTGCATTGTTAAACTGGATACGGTAGCCTGTATTGACCTGAACCTGGCCATTGTCGTCCACCCATGGCACGCGGAATTTAAACTGCCTGTCCGGCTCTGTCAGTCTTTCTAATAATGCT
>CAOJLW010000179.1 GCA_948438565.1 uncultured Lachnospiraceae bacterium
CGTCGGCGTTGATATTGTAGGTCTGATAATCGTCGTCCATGCCAATCGGACAGACAATCGGCAGAAAATCTTTTTCCAATAAATCATAGAGGATTTTCGGGTTGACCTCTTTGATATCGCCTACAAAACCAATATCCTGTCCGTTGGAGTATTTGCGGTCAACCCGCAAAAGGCCGCCGTCCTTACCGCTGATGCCAATTGCCAGTACGCCCAGGCTTTCCACCAACTGCACCAAGGATTTGTTGACGCGTCCCAGAACCATCTCCGCAATTTCCATCGTCGCTTCGTCGGTTTTGCGCAGTCCGTTGATAAACTCTGGTTCCATCCCTGCTTTTTCCACCCATTTACTGATCTCTTTGCCGCCTCCATGAACGATAATCGGCTTAAAGCCTACGAGTTTTAACAGTGTCACATCCTGGATCACCTGGCGCTTTAACGCTTCGTCCACCATGGCGCTTCCGCCGTATTTGACGACAATGATCTTCCGGTTAAACCTTTGGATATAGGGAAGCGCTTCAATCAGCACTCCCGCTTTGAGCATACTTTCCTGTATCGTTGTCCTTTCCATTGCTTGCACTCCTTTTATCTGTCGGATATCGCTTCGTTTAGGAACGATAATCCGCGTTGATTTTGATATAGTCATAGGTCAAATCGCATCCCCAGGCCGTTGCCGTCTCAGAACCCATCTTGATATCCGCAATGGCCGTCACCTCCGGCTCTGAGAGGATTTGAGAAGCCGTTTCCTCACTGTAATCCAAAGCCACTCCATCTCGAATCAGCTGGATACGCCCCGCAGCGCTTTCAAAATATAAGTCCACTTTTTCCGGATCAAATTTTGCGCCGGAATAACCCATGGCGCACAGGATTCTCCCCCAGTTGGCGTCATGTCCGTAGATAGCCGCCTTCGTCAGATTGGAAGTAATGACGGCTTTACTTAAAATCCTGGCTTCTTTTTTACTTTTGGCTCCGATAACCCGAACTTCAAACAACGCCGTTGCGCCCTCTCCGTCTCCTGCCATCTGTTTGGCTAAGGATGTATTGACATAGTGCAGCGCCTCTCGAAACGCTTCGTAATCCGCATTTTTTTCCGTAATCGTCGGATTGCCCGCCGCTCCATTGGCCAAAAGGATCACGGTATCATTGGTTGAAGTGTCGCCGTCCACCGAAATCATATTGTAAGTGTCTGGAATATCGTCCCGTAAAGCTTCCTGCAGCAATTCCTTGGAAATCGCCAGATCGGTCGTAAGAAAGCTAAGCATGGTACACATATTTGGATGAATCATGCCGGAACCCTTGCACATACCGCCGATCGTTACCGTTACGCCGCCAATCTCAAAAGAAGCGGCCGCTTCTTTTTCGTGGGTATCGGTCGTTAAGATGGCAAGCGCGGCTTTATGACCGGCTTCCCGGGTCGCTTCTAGGGACGGCGCCATGACTTCCATTCCTTTTGTAATGCGGTCTATCGGTAGCTGCTGGCCAATGACGCCTGTGGAGGCAATCAGTACGGCTTCCTCCGGAATTTTAAAAAGCTCCGCGGCTTTTTGCGCCGTCTGTCTGCAATAAGCCAATCCTTCCTCTCCCGTACAGGCATTGGCAATCCCTGCGTTCACCACGACTGCCTGGGCAAACGTATGGCGATGGATCATTTCTTTATCCCATTTGACCGGGGCTGCCTGTACCAGATTGGAAGTAAACGTACCGGCCGCCGTACAGGGAGCGGCGCTGTAAATCAGAGCCATATCCGTCCGATCCGTATATTTTATCCCAGCGGCTGTAGACGCAGCCAAAAAACCTTTTGCGGCAGTAACGCCTCCTTCGATTGTTTTCATGCGGTCCTCCTTTTATTTTGCGTTAAATCTCGTGATATTCTCTTCGTTTAAAGTAAAGTCATAATAGTTTAAATCGTCCCGGAACGTCCATCCTACGCGTTTCCAAAACTGATTGCCCACCGCATTGTCCGCAAACGCGATCAGGCATACTTTGTTGATCTGTTCCGCCTGTAACGCTTTCATGGCGGCTACCGCCATCGCTTTTCCAATTCCCTGTTTGCGAAAGGTTTCCTGCACGCAGACATGGTAAAAGCAGCCGCGGCGTCCGTCATGGCCGCATAAAATTGCGCCGACGATCTCACCGTCGGATTCGGCTACGATACTGGTCGTCGGATTGCGTTTTAAAAAACGCTCCACACCCTCTTTAGAATCGTCGATGCTGCGGATGCCAAATCCTTTAATCCCCAGCCAAAGATGGTATACCTTTGCATAGTCCTCCATCCGCATGGCGCGGATGGAGTAACTTCTTGTATGTTTCATTTTGTTCCCCTATGGAAAAATCGGGGCAAATGCCAGCCCTTCTGTTTCCGGTTTCCCAAACAACAGGTTCATATTTTGGACGGCTTGTCCAGCGGCTCCCTTGACCAGGTTATCTAATGCGCCCATTAAGACGATGCGACCGGTTCGTTCGTCAATTTTAAAATTGATATCTACAAAATTACTGCCTTCCACCCATCGCGTTTCCGGACAGACGCCCTCGTCTAATACCCGGATAAATTTTTCATCGGCATAGTATTGATCGTAGATCGCCTTAACCTGACTATAGGAAACGGGTTTTACAAGCGTCGCGTATTCCGTCGCCAAAATCCCGCGGTTCATCGGAATCAGGTGCGGCGTAAAGCTTACGGTAACCGGCCGCCCGGCCGCATAGCCAAGCTGCTCTTCTATCTCCGGCGTATGCCTGTGACTGGCCACTCCATAGGCCTTTATATTTTCATTGACCTCGCAAAACAGGTTGGGTACCTTGGCGCCCCTGCCTGCTCCGGAAACCCCGGACTTTGCGTCAATAATCAGGGAATTGGGATCGATCAGGCCTTCTTTGACCAGTGGGTAGGCCGTTAAGATAGAACAAGTCGTATAACATCCTGGATTGGCCACCAGTCTGGCTGACCGGATGGTTTCGCGGTTGACCTCACAAAGTCCATATACGGCCTCTTTTAAAAACTGCGGGGACTTGTGTTCGATTTGATACCATGCTTCGTAGATCGACACGTCCTTGATACGATAATCCGCACTCAAATCTATGATTTTTACCTGATTTAAAATCTCTTCCGTTAAAATAGAAGCCAGATATCCCTGAGGCGTTGCCGTAAAAATCACGTCCACTTGGCTGGCAAGCTCGGTCAGATTATCGTCTAAACAGATATCCTCAACCAGTTCAAACATATTGCGGTATACTTGTGCGTATTTTTGGTCGATATAGCTTTTGGAACCAAACCATCGGATTTCTGTATCTGAATGGCCTAAGAGAAGCCGTACCAGTTCTCCTCCGGCATATCCGGTCGCCCCAATGATCCCTGCTCTAATCATAATTATCACTCTGCTTTCTTTTGAATTGTTGTTAGCCAAACTCTATATTAGTACAAAATCTTCCATTCGTAAAGGGGAAAACAAAAAGTAACGACGCCTTTTTCGAAAGGCGCCGTCACTAGAAAGCTTATTTGACAGTTATTTTTTTGATTCCCGCTTTTTTAAGCCTTTGCTGTAATTTGCTCTTCTGCGATTTGTTCATTTTCTTGGGTACGGTTACCGTTACCTTGGAAGCTGTCTTTTTGAATGCGCCGGTATTAATGGATGGAGCGGTTGTGCTCTTGAATACCAGTTTATTCAATTTTTTGCTGTTATAAAATGCATTTTTACCGATCTGTTTGATATTCTTGCCCATGGTAACCGTCGTCAATTTCTTGGCTCCCTTGAAAGCATTGTTGGAAATCTGCACTACCTTGCATTTTACGCCGTTGATCGTTATCGTATCCGGAATCGTAACCGTCTTGGAGCTTGACAAGGTCTTTTTCACTGCCTTATAAGCGGCCACTGTCTTTTTCGCTGCATCCAATACTTTGTACTGCACGCCTTTTACGGTTTTTGTGTCGCCTTTTTTCATAGCAGGCGCAGGACCTGGATGCTCCTGATCCGTCGGAGGCGTCTGGTCGCCTGGCGTCTGACCGCCTGGAGGCGTTTGGCCGCCTGATGACGCAGGCTGTAAACTCTGATAGGCATTTTCCAAAGCTGCCAGGTTACTTTGCAATTCTGCTTCTGACATCGAATCCATTGCGCTTTCTATCTGGGCAATCAGATTTTGCAGTTTCTGGAAGCTTTCCGCCGTATAAAGTTTGCTATCCAACGCTTTATACGCATTTATTTTGGCCAAAAGAGCCTGTTTATTGGCCGACGGGCCAACCGACGCGGATACTTTTTCCAGTTTGCCGAACGCTTTTTCGAGCTCTTCCAGATATAGGTTTCGCTCTGCTTCGGTCAAATCATGTTCCACCGCGTTGACAGCCATTTCGATCTCCTGTATCCGCGCTAAAAACGCTGCAAAGCTTTCCGGCGTATAAAGCGTTGCGTCCGTCTGCCTGTATTCTGCTATTTTTGCCATTAAAATCTTTTTGTTTACCGGATTGACCGGCGGTTCTTCCTGCAATCCCCATGCGCCGTCCGCACTGCGTCTTGGGGAAGTTTTTAAAATCAGCTCTTGTGGAAGCTTACTGTAATTGAGGACTTCAAAATCATAGGCATTATCGTCCGTATCGATAAAACGGATCCGGCGGATTGCCTTGTTTTTGGATATAATCTCATCCCCTTCCGGATTGACTAGCGCTGTGTCGCCCTCTACTGGAGCCTCATTGACGGATACGCCGTCTACTTGGGTTTCGCCGTTTTTTAACGTTACGCTGTAGCGTTTATTGTCAATCGACAGATCCCATGTCTGATCCGGGTTGGAAACCTCTACTGCCGCCTGCGTGGTATTGGCCGCCGCGCACTGGATCAAATAGGAAGATCGGGACGGAACCGTTCCCTGTAAGGAAAGCGTCTCTGTTTTGTCCTTGGAGGCGTAGTGAATGCTGTAGCCGCTTAAGTCAATCTCCTCAGAAGTCGGGTTATACAATTCGATAAAACTGTGGGATACCGGAACGTCCGATTTTCCACCGTCGCCATAAACCTGATGGACGATCAGATGATCGCGCTGCGGCGTTACTTCTGTTACCGTATCCTCCATTGCCGCCGTTAAGCTGCCGGTCTCTACGCTGCTTGCAATTACTACGGAGATTTTTTTGCCAAGGCTTGCCGCATCGAGTTCATAGAACTGTCCGGTTGCGCCGGCAATATCAACGCCGTCCGCTTTCCATT
>CAOJLW010000180.1 GCA_948438565.1 uncultured Lachnospiraceae bacterium
CTTATTTCAAAATCATATATAATGAAAGGAAATGATCTATACCCTAATCTATATTTGGAGGTATCTATGATGTACGACAGCATGATTATCGGGTCCGGTGCGGCAGGGAGCGTCGTGGCGCGGAAACTGGCGGAGGCCGGAGAGCAGGTTTTGGTTTTGGAGAAACGTCCGCATATCGGAGGCAACTGCTATGACAGGCCGGACGACTATGGGATCGTAATTCATGAATATGGTCCGCATATTTTCCATACCAGTGAAGAAGATGTTTTTCAATTTTTATCGCAATTTACGGACTGGCGTCTGTTTGACCATGAGGTGGCGGCAAATATTCACGGAAGGCTGCTTCCGGTGCCGTTTAACTTAAATACGCTATCTATGGTCTATGGCGAGGCGGAAGCGAAGGAGCTGAAAAAGAGTTTGATCGATGCATACGGCGCGGGCAGCCGCGTACCGATTATGCGGCTTAGGGAAAACCCCAATCCCAAAGTGCGGGCGATTGCAGATTATGTGTATGAGAATATCTTTTTGCATTATACTATGAAGCAGTGGGGGCAAAAACCGGAAGAAATCGATCCGGAAGTGACCGGAAGGGTACCGATCTTGATCTCCTACGATAACCGCTATTTCCAGGACAAATACCAGGGAATGCCAAAAGAAGGCTATACGGCAATGTTTCAAAAAATGCTCGATCATCCTGGGATCACCGTCCGGCTGTCCGTGGACTGTAAAGACGAGCTGACGTTTTTATCGGATCGGGTAGTATTTGCAGGAGAAGCGTTTACGGGCAAAATTATCTATACAGGGGCATTGGACGAGCTGTTTGACTGCGAATATGGCCGTCTGCCTTACCGTTCCTTGGATTTTCATTTTGAGCATTTTGCCAGGGAGGACTTTCAGGGCAGAAGCGTGGTAAATTACACAGTAGATCAGGAATATACCCGGATCACGGAATTTAAGCATTTGACCGGACAGACAGATGTAGACGGAACGACGATTGTCAAGGAATATCCTTTTGCCTATACCGGGGCGGACGGGGAAATTCCCTACTATGCAATCCTCAATCCAGAAAATAAAGTCCTGTACCAAAAATATGCGGCAAAATTACAAGGTCTGCCAAATGTATATTTATTGGGAAGGCTTGCAGAATATAAATACTACAACATAGACACGATTGTAAAAAAGGCGTTACAGTTGGCAGAGGCGATAAGGAGATAAACGATGAAATTATTAACGATCACAGTACCATGCTATAATTCGGAGGACTATATGGAAAAATGCATCAAATCCCTGCTGGTGGGCGGAGACGAGGTGGAGATTTTAATTGTGGACGACGGCTCAAAGGATATGACGCCGGAAATTGCAGATGCTTTTGAAAAAAAATATCCGGGTATTGTACGCGCCATCCACCAGGAAAACGGCGGGCATGGAGCGGCGGTCAATGCCGGACTGGCTCAGGCAAGCGGCTTGTTTTTTAAAGTCGTAGACAGCGACGACTGGGTGGAGCCGGACAGCTACCGGGCGATTCTGGGGAAACTGAAGGAGCTGGCAGGCGGCAGGGAAACGCTGGATATGATGATCAGCAATTTTGTCTACGAAAAAGAAGGGGCCAAGCACAAAAGAGTGATGCGTTATGCTTCCGTACTGCCGCAAAATACGCTGTTTCGCTGGGAAGATGCCAAGCGTTTTTGGAAAGGGCAGTATATTTTGATGCATTCTGTAATCTACCGTACCAAGCTTTTGAGGGACTGCGGCCTGGAGCTTCCCAGGCATACGTTTTATGTAGACAACCTTTTTGTATATCAGCCGTTGCCGTATGTACAGAATATGTATTATATGGATTTGGATTTTTACCGGTATTTTATCGGAAGATCCGACCAGTCGGTCAATGAACAGGTGATGATTAGCAGGATCGATCAGCAGATCAAGGTCAATAAAATCATGGTGGACGCATACGATTTGAGAAAAATCCAAAACAGAAAGCTGCGTCATTATATGTTTAATTACCTGGAAATTATTACCGTAATTTCCACTGTGATGTTAATCCGTTCCGGTACGAAGGAGAATTTGGAAAAGAAGAGGGAGCTGTGGCGTTATATTAAGCAGCAGGATTTACGGCTGTTTCATCGTCTGCGCAATGGGATTATGGGGCATACCATGAATTTGCCCGGACGTGGCGGCAGGAAAATTTCGATTGCTGCTTATAAAATTTCACAAAAGGTCGTTGGTTTTAATTAAAATGTAAAATTATGGCATTTTTTGTTGAAAAAACGAAAAAATAGAGTATGATGGATTTAGAGAAATAAGCTGGGAGAGCGATATTGCGGGAGGGTGGCATGACTGAGAATAACCGATTCAAAAGCATCATGGAAGATATGGGAAAACGTATCAGAAATGGTACGGTTCATATCATGGATTGGGCTGCAAACTTAAGCTTACGGATGAAACTGTATGCAATGGCGGCAGGGATTGCCTTGTTTTTCCTGTTTTGTCTGTTTTATTCCATTCATACGATCAATCAGGTACAGGATCATGCAATCGAATATATGGAAGAGGAGCTGCGTTCTTCCCGTGAAGGGGCGGAAATTCCGCAGGCTTCCAAATCCAGTTTAAAAATAGTCAATGCAAAGTTAAAATCTTTTAAAACACAAAAAATTCTGTTGTTTTTGCTGTTTGGTTTTCTGCTTTTGTGTATGGCGATTGCTTTGTCCGTTTTAATGGCCAATCAGGCCATACAGGCTTTACGGGCCATCAAAGGCTCGGTTGGCAGGATTTCAAAGGGGGATTTTTCCAAAGAGGTGGATCCAGAGACGCTGGAGATGCGGGAAGATTTGGGGCAATTGGCCGGTTCACTGGAAAAGATGCGCAAGGACGTCAGTGTGCTGGTCGGCAATGTGCAAAACGGCGTTATCGGCGTGACCGAGTCTGTACATGGCATCCATCTACATATCAAAGAGTTGAATCATGAGATGGAGGGCGTCACGTCGGCGGCGGAGACCGTGACTGCTTCTATGAAAGAAGCGGCCGGATCGGCGGAAAGCATCGACGGACTGGCCAAGGGGATGGAGACAGGCATACAAGATCTGTCCGTAAAAGCCAAAGAGGGGATGGAACGGGCCAAAGTCCTGCATTTGCACGCGGCGCAGGCCAAGGATGAGGCAGAGGAGGATCTGGAGCTGGTGCGGCACAATCAGGACGAATTAAAGGCGAGTCTGGGGCGCGCGTTTAAAGATGCAAAAGAAGTCGAACAGGTTTTGCCGCTGGCAGAGTCGATTACAAGCCTGATGGAACAGACCAATAGGTTGGCTTTAAATGCGAGTATTGAAGCGGCGCGGGCAGGCGAGGCAGGCCTTCGTTTTGCCGATGTCGTAGATGAAATCCGTCGGATTTCCGATGAGTCCAGAGGGGTGGTTGAGCAGATCCTGTGGATTATAGGGGAAGTGGATTCCGCAGTCGGGCATATCCAAAAGGATACCAGGCGGCTGTTTGATTTTATGGATACCAAAGTGATGTACGGTTTGCGTTTTCTGGGAGAAATGGCGGACGACTATCATGCTGGAGCGGAGGAATTTGGAGTCCTGGCGTCCGGAGCCAAGCATTTGTCCGATGAGATGACGTCGTCTGTGGAGGGGATTTTAGACGCGAGTAAGACGATTGGACAGGCGGCGCGCGACGTTTCCGAGGGAAGCGCGTTTATTGCCAATCAGGCGGTCTATGCGGCGGCCAGGACAAAATCCATGGTCAACGACTTTAAAAACGCCAGTCAGATGGCGCGTCTGCTCAATGAAAAAGCGGGGCAGTTTATCGTGGCAATGGAAAAGGAGAAGAAAGGCAAAGGCTAAGGCTAAGGGGGGAGTCTATGGGGATTTGGAAACGCGCATGGATTTATATCACCAGAAAAAAATGCCGGAGTATTTTGCTGTTTTTGGTTTTGTTTGTGACGGCAAGCTTTCTGTTAGCCGGAATCGCCGTCCGTTCCGCCGCCAATCAGGCGGCGGAGGAGGTCAAAAAGGAGGTTGCCAGCTCCTTGACGATCAGCATAAAGATCATGGATCGCAATGATATTTGGGATATTACCAAAAATGAAGAAGGCCGGGAAATTTCAACGGCTAAATTCCCTATGCTGACGCATAAAAAGTTGGATTGGATTCTTGCCTTGGACGGTGTGGTCGGATATGATATGGGGAGGCGTGGGAACAATGACTGTTATACGGATCTGGATCTGAAACCCGGAAAAAATGCAAAGGAACTGGTCGATATGGAAACCGATCCCGAATGGCTGGAGTATATGCGAAATAATCCGGAAGAAGGCGGGCAATTAAAAAAATCGACGCAGAGATCGAGCCGATCCCTTAATTTCTATAGTTTCCGGTCAGGGATTGGCAAATGGGATCCGGCGTTTTTAAACGGCTCTTTGGAAATGGTGGAGGGCAGGAATATTGAACGGGGCGATAAAAGAAAAACCGTGATCTCGACCGATACTGCGATTCGGAATCATTTAAGCATCGGCGACCGGATTTCCATGCGGCATTTTGACTATATAACGGGCGAACTCTACGGAAGCACGTTTGAGGTAGAGGTTGTCGGGATTTTTCGGATTAATTTTAACCAGCCGTATTCCGAGGACATGACTTATGAACAGGATATTTTGGATAATATTGCTTTTACCGATATGGAGATGGACGAATGGGGCATAGAGGAATGGCATAAACATCATGGGACGCTCTACGGATCTATGGTTGGCGAGGCGGCGGAATCGGTATCGGGAATCCGGCTCTATGTTGAGAAACCCGAACAGCTGCCTGTGATCCGGGAGCAGATTCTGGCGATGGACGACGTTGCATGGGACTATTATGATGTTTTGGAAGATGATTATGATTATCGTACGGTTGCGCGACCGCTGCTTTTGATAGAAAAACTCTTTACGGTTTCAGTCGTGGCTCTGTCTTTGGGACTTTTGGCGGTATTGTCTTTGATTATGACGATGTGGATGAAAAGCCGCAGGCATGAGATTGGGATTTTGCTTTCCATTGGCGTGAAAAAGCGAACCGTTTGGATGCAGCTTGTGCTGGAATGCTGTATGATTGCCACGGCCG
>CAOJLW010000181.1 GCA_948438565.1 uncultured Lachnospiraceae bacterium
GAATTACAATACCTCTGCCTGAAAAGAAATCAACAAGTCAGTGCCTTAACTAAATAACATTGGATTCCTCCCTGCCCCTGTTGACACATCATTTTCTATTTTTTCACCAACAGAGATTGTCCTGTCATCTCTTTTGGCTGTTCCATCCCCATCATTTCAATTAACGTAGGAATAATGTCCGCCAGACATCCGCCTTCTTTTAACGTATATGCCGGATCATAATTCACCAGGATAAATGGAACCGGATTGATGGTATGCGCCGTAAAGCTGCCGCCCGCTTCATAATCGATCAGCTGCTCCGCATTGCCATGATCCGCGCAGATAAACATCTGACCGCCCACTTCCACCAGAGCGTCTACGGCTTTCCCCACACATCGGTCAACCGTACCGACAGCCTGAACCGCCGCTTCCAACACGCCCGTATGGCCTACCATATCGGGATTGGCAAAATTGATAATAATCACATCATATTGATCGGATTGAATGGCCTCTACCAACTTATCGCAAACCGCAGGCGCACTCATCTCGGGCTGCAAATCATAGGTGGCAACCTTCGGGGAATTGACTAAAATCCTAGTCTCTCCCGGATTTGGCTCTTCCACGCCGCCGTTAAAGAAAAATGTCACGTGCGCATATTTTTCTGTCTCCGCAATCCTGGCCTGCGTCTTGCCATGGTCTGCCAAGAACTGCCCAAACGTATTTTTAAGCTCTACTTTTTTAAAGGCGATTTCTTTATTTGGAATCGTCACATCATATTCCGAGAAGCAGACATATTTTACATCGCGCCTTGGTCCCCGGTCAAATCCGTCAAATTCTTCCATACAAAATGTCCTTGTAATCTCCCTTGCGCGATCCGGACGGAAATTGAAAAATACAATACTGTCTTTATCTTTAATCGTCGCAACCGGAGCGCCGTTTTCTTCAATTACAGTTGGTAAAACAAATTCATCCGTTTTATCATCCGCATAAGACGCGCTGATGGCTTCTACGGCGCTGCCTGCCTTGCTGCCCTTGCCATATGCAAGTGCCTGATAAGCGGCTTCGACGCGATCCCAACGATTATCCCTATCCATTACATAATAGCGTCCGCAAATCGTTGCGATTTTTCCGACGCCTATTTCTTTCATTTTAGCTTCCAACGCTTCTATAAAACCCTTGCCGGAGGTCGGAGAAGTATCCCGTCCGTCTAAAAAGCAGTGTACATATACGTTTTCCACGCCTTCCCGTTTTGCCAATTCCAGCAATCCATATAAGTGGGTATTATGGCTGTGTACGCCGCCATCGGACAATAATCCATAAAAATGTAAATCCGAACCGTTTTCTTTTACGTTTGCTATTGCATCCAGCAATTCCGGGTTTTTAAAAAAGGTTCCATCCTCTATTTCTTTGGTAATTCTGGTCAGCTCTTGATATACAATCCTTCCAGCGCCCATATTCAAATGCCCTACCTCTGAATTGCCCATCTGCCCGTCCGGCAATCCGACGGCCAGTCCGCTTGCGTTCCCCTTTACAAATGGACATTCCTTCATCAATCTATCCAGATTTGGCGTATCTGCCTGCGCTACGGCATTGCCCTCTGTTTTTTCATTTAACCCAAAACCATCTAAAATCATCAATACCGTCGGTTTTTTATTCATCTCATACTCCTCCTATTCAAAAAAGAATCCTATCGAAAAAAAGTTCGGAGAACTTTCCGAATCCCACAAGATAAAACAGCGTCCAAGAACAACCCCGGTCATTCTTAAGACGCCATCTTGATACCGCTACTGCATAATTTCCACAGTAACTTTCTTGTCTTCCTTTGAGGCTGCTGCTTTCACAACGGCACGGATTGCCTTCGCAATGCGCCCCTGCTTGCCAATTACTTTACCCATATCAGACTGTGCCACGCGCAGTTCCAGCACGATGGCCCGATCGGTTTGCGTCTCTACAACGACAACTTCTTCCGGGTAATCAACCAGTGATTTTGCAATTACTTCTACTAATTCTTTCACCACTTATACCTCGCTTACTTCACGTTACAAAGACTTATTTTTCAATGCCCGCCGACTTAAAAATCCTGCTCACTGTATCGGTCGGCTGCGCGCCGTTTGCAAGCCATTTCTTGGCAAGCTCTTCATTGACATGATATTCGGTCGGATCCTTGGTCGGATCGTATGTGCCGATTTCATCAATAAATTTTCCATCCCTTGGAGATCTGGAATCCGCTACGATGATTCTATAGAAAGGAGCTTTCTTCTTTCCCATTCTCCTCAACCTGATTTTAACTGCCATTGCAATTCACCTCCTGAATCCATAATAATATTTATAATCAAAGCAAATCCTGCTTTAATCCCTGATTTAAAACGAAAACGGAAATCTCCCTTTTTTCCCGCGTTTTCCGCCGCCCATCATACCCGGCAGCTGTTTCATCATCTTACGCG
This sequence comes from uncultured Lachnospiraceae bacterium, assembly GCA_948438565.1. GTDB lineage: Bacteria > Bacillota > Clostridia > Lachnospirales > Lachnospiraceae > Roseburia_B. The sequence continues at coordinate 2,424 of CAOJLW010000181.1, forward strand.
CCTGTTCAAATTGCTTGACCAGACGGTTGACTTCGGCAATATTGACGCCCGCGCCGTCCGCAATCCTGCGCTTGCGGCTCGGATTTAACAAGGCGGGATTCCTTCGCTCCTGCGGCGTCATGGAATAGATAATGGATTCCGTCCGCTTCATCCCTTTTTCCGCTTCTGATTCGTCAATATCCGGCATCTTCATCTGCCCCATTCCGGGCATCATATTCATAATGCTGGATAAGCCGCCCATCTTCTTCATTTGACTCATCGAGCTTAAGTAGTCCTCAAAGTCAAACTCCGCTTTTTTCATCTTCTGTTCCAGCTTTTTGGCTTCTTCTTCATCAAGGGCTTCCTGCGCTTTCTCAATCATAGTCAGCACATCTCCCATACCTAAAATACGGGAAGCCATACGATCTGGATAAAACTGCTCCAAATCTGAGAGTTTTTCACCCATGCCGATATATAAAATCGGCTTACCTGTAACTGCACGGATAGACAGCGCCGCGCCGCCCCTGGTATCGCCGTCCAGCTTGGTCAAAATCACGCCGTCCACGCCGATTTTTCCATCAAACGTGCTGGCCACATTGACGGCGTCCTGCCCCGTCATGGCGTCGACGACCAAAATCGTCTGGGAGACGTCCACGGCCTGTTTGATAGCGGCAAGCTCTTCCATCATCCCTTCATCGATATGCAGCCGGCCTGCGGTATCGATAATGACCACGTTAAAATGATTCTTCTGCGCGTGCTCCACTGCCGCTTTGGCAATATCCACCGGCTTATTTTTATCGCCCATGGCAAAGACTTCCACGCCCTGTTTGCCGCCGTTAATCTGAAGCTGCTCCACCGCGGCCGGACGGTATACGTCGCAGGCGACCAGCAATGGCTGTTTGCCTTTTTGCTTGAGCTTGCCGGCAATTTTGGCAGTCGTCGTCGTCTTACCGGCGCCCTGTAGGCCGGCCATCATAATCACGGTAATCTCATTCCCGGATTTTATGGCAATTTCCGTCGTATCGGAACCCATCAGAGAAACCATTTCTTCATTGACAATTTTGATCACCATCTGACCTGGATTTAAACCGTTCATTACATCCTGGCCGATCGCCCGCTCCTGTACCGTTTTTACGAACTGCTTGACCACTTTAAAATTGACGTCCGCTTCCAAAAGAGCCAATTTTACCTCTTTTAAGGCAGATTTCACGTCTTCCTCGGTTAATCTTCCTTTACTTCTTAAGTTTTTAAATATATTTTGCAGTTTTTCGGACAGATTATCGAATGCCATATTACAGCTCCTCTAATATTTGATTGGCAATCTCCGCAATTTTCATGCCGATTGCTTGTGGATCCTTGTCTTGATAAGAATGCGCCAAATCCTGGATTGCCCCTACTTTTCCTTTGATAAACAGAAACTTTTGCACCAGATGCAGCTTATTTTCGTATTCCTCCAGGGTTTTTGCGGATCGTTTCACCAAATCATGCACGCCCTGGCGGCTGATGCCCTCTTCTACGGCAATCTCCCCTAACGACAGATCCTGAAAAAAGAAAGCCTCATATGCATTCCTCTGGCGTTCGTTTAACAGTTCCCCATAAAAATCATAGAGGTACGCCTGTTCCAATTTCGTTTCCATTTTTATCACCTTGGGTAGGATAGCATAGAAACTCATAGGTGTCAAGCATTTTTTCTTTACGAACTAATGTTTGTCACAGGATTACAATACATGGGTTAAACCAGATAGGGATAAAAATAGATATGTATCGGCAGAAGTATAGATTTTCTCCTGCCACGCCTGTATTTAGGCGGTTTGACGTTTGGTACGCTGCATATATTTCCGTTCCATTTCCTGCATTTCCTCGTCCGTGGGATTGTCCACAATCCCGACATAGGAATACACATTTCCCTCTACACTCCTTTTCTTGCCCAGAACAGCCGCTTCTTCACATCATCCTGCGGCGTGTTCCCCGAAAACTCCACCGAGCAGTTTTCCTTCACGATCTGGTAGCTCTGCATCCAGCAATAATTTGTCTGCTTCAGGTAAGATTGGCTCATGGAAACGTAAGGGGAGGCGATGGCGGTCCCCACTGAATCCACCGGGACACGCTCATGGCGTACTGCTCCACCATCTGGACGGTGACCAGCTTTTTACAGTCCCTTGCTTTCAGCCACGCATAGGTTTTTTGGTACGCTTCCTCTGCCACCAGCTCCCGCCCACTCTTCTGCGGGAATTTGAGGAAGTCCTTCACGGGCGGCGCATCCGCGCCCTCCAGTTCGGCAGACTCCATCATGACCGCCGCCGTTTTTCCCGCGCTGATTTTCTCCGTGAGAGCTTTCGGTTTTCTCCCTGCCCCTGACCTTGCGCCGCCCCCGGTTGCTGCCGTCTTTTGCCACCGTTTTCACCCCGTTTCTTTGATTTCGTTTGAAAAAATGCTGCGGAAGCAAACAGCGCAGCGCCTGGAAAAACCTTTATTGTACGGAAAATCCCGCAGGTGTTAATCTCCCGTTTGATTTCCTGTTTTTATGCGTGACACCCCACGCCCGTTCCTCGGCTGATTGGTTCCAGATATTTCTACCCCCTACCATCATTTTGTTTTCATTTTAATTGACATTGTAAACCGCATCGTATATGATAAAGAAAAAGGAGGTAGTCAAATGGCAACAACACCAACTCAGATTCGAATCGA
>CAOJLW010000182.1 GCA_948438565.1 uncultured Lachnospiraceae bacterium
ATGGATGCGTCGGGTAAGGATACGACGCTGTCACCGGCGCTCATTGATTTGCATTTCAATCAAAACGGGTGGGTGGCCGATACGGCGTCCTCCACCGACGAGCGAACCGTACTGTATTATACCAAGCCGTTGGCAGCGGGGCAGAGCACGCCGGATCTTACAGATATTTTAAAAGTTGATCAAGCAGTTGCGGCGAGGGTAACAGAAAATGTAACGGAGACAAACGGTTATAAGACCATTACAACGACCTACGATTACGACGGCTACCAGTTCCATATTGAGGCTGAAGCGGATGCGGTACAGACACATAACGCCGAAGATGCCATCAAGAGCGCATGGGGCGTGGATGTGACAATTTCACCGGACGGAAGTCTGGCATTGCGATAGGAGGGCTTTGGGATGAAGAAAAAGATCGTATGCCTTTTGGCAGCCGCTTGCCTGCTTGTATCCGGTTTCAGTCAGCCGGTTCATGCGGAGGAGCATAAAGGTTCCACATCCTGGGTTGTGACGTTTGACGGCAAGAAGATGCAGAGCAATTTTAAGTCTTCCGAAATGGCGGAGGAGGTTTATCAGATTCAGCCGGGGGATACCATTGAACTTCAGGTGAAGCTGAAAAATACGGGAAACGATGAAGCGGATTGGTACATGACCAATGAAGTTTTGCAAAGCCTTGAGGATAGCCAGGAAGCTGCCGGGGGCGGGGCGTATACGTATATCCTGACTTATGTGGACAACAAAAAGAAAAAGACCGTTCTGTACAATAGCGAATCTGTCGGCGGGGAAGGAGAAGCCGGCGGAGAAGAGGGACTCTATCAGGCGACTGGAACCTTGAGCGATTATTTTTTTCTGGACAGCTTAAAGAAAGGGCAGTCCGGAACAGTGCATTTAACGGTAGGCCTTGACGGAGAGACGCAGGGCAACGGCTATCAGGACACTTTGGCGCAGCTTCAGATGAACTTTGCAGTAGATGAAGGCGCAGCCGTGGTTTCAGCGAAAAAAACAGAGGCACATAAACAGGTTGGAGATCCGCTTGTCAGCAGTACAGCGCGGAATCTTCCGAAAACAGGGGATGAGACCAGTTTGGCGCCATATTGTGCAGCGGCGCTGATAAGCGGTATGATACTCCTGGTTGCCGGATTGCTGCTTTTAAAGAGGAACCGGGAAGACGACGGGATGGAGGTGGAAGCATGAGACGGTGGAAATGGACGTCTGTGGCAGCGCTGCTTTTGGCTCTGATTATGGGAATGCCAGGAGGAGCAGCCTACGCAAAGGGAAATGCATATACCTATACCGTAACGTTTTATGCAGGGAATCAGGGAACCTATCAAAATTCCAATGGCCTTTCAGTCAGCAGCGGTCAGGGAAATGTCTCCGTATCCCCAGATAAAATTACGGTCAGCGGACTAAAACTGGGGGATATTGTATCGTTTAACCCTCAGGCAGGGGCGTTGTCCTTAAACGAATCGGGCAAATATTATATCAAAGGCGTCCGCGCAAGCGGTCGTGACAACGAAACGGTATCGGCTTCCGCTTTTACGGTAGACGGCGACGCGGATTATGTGGCCGCATACGGCATCAAAGGCGATACCGTGGCCTATACGGTCAAATATGAAGATACAGAAGGCAAGGAACTGGCAGACAGCAATACTTATTATGGAAACGTCGGCGACAGGCCGGTCGTGGCATATCTCTACATTGAGGGTTATACGCCGCAGGCATTGGCGCAGACAAAGACGTTAGTAAAAGACGCATCCAAGAATGTTTTTACATTTGTCTATATTGCCAATGAAGAGCTTGTGACGCCAACGCCAACGCCGGCTCCATCCGGCACGACGCCGACACCGACGCCAACGCCGGTTCCATCCGGAACAACGCCAGCTGGCACGACGCCCGACGCAGGCGCGACGCCTGACGCTGGGGATGCGGCGACAACACCCGATGAGAGCGGCGCAAATACGACAGACGACGTTGACGGTGAAGAAATACAGGATGATGACGTGCCGCTTGTCAATCAGCCGCTTGTGGATTTAGACGATGAGGAAAACGAGCAGGTGCCGAAAGTCAACAATATTTTGGACGAGGAAAAGGCTAAAAAAGGATTGCCGCTCGCACTTTATATTGGTATGGGGGCAGCCGCAGGCATTGCGCTTGCAGTCTTGGCGTTTGCCTTGAGGAAACGTAAAAAATCAGCGAAAGCGATCAAAGGGAACAAAGATGAATCCGGAAAACAATAAGAAGCGAAGCAAAAAAAGAGGTGGGAAAAACCCAGCGGCTGCGGTATGCAGCGCGCTGGGTTCCCTTACGTTAATCCTGTTGATAGCCATCTGTCTGCCCTTAACAGCTCCCAAGGCATTCGGCTATCATATCTATACCGTTATCAGCGGCAGTATGGAGCCTGCAATCCCAATCGGAAGCCTTTTATATATCCAAAGCACAGAGCCGGAAGGGATGATGGAAGGCGATATTATCGCTTATTATGGGGCGCAGGATCTGGCCTCCTTGATTACGCACCGCGTTGTGGAGAACCGCGTGCTGATGGGCGAGTTTATTACAAAAGGGGATGCAAACAGCAAGGAGGATATGCATCCGATTCCTTACGACAATTTTATCGGAAAGGTCGTACTCTCTATTCCAAAAGTTGGGACGGTTGCGCAAATTCTGACAAGTCAGACAGGCAAAATCGCAGCGGCCTGCGCCGTAGCGGCTTCCGTACTGCTGCATTTGGCGGCGTCATGGTTGGATGGGAAAAAGAATCGTGATCAAGGATAGCGGGTTGAAATAAAATATGTATCAAAAATAAAATCCTTTTTGGTATTGTACATCCATGAAAAAAAGTCTATAAAAAGGGAGTAAACAAAAAACAGTTGTATGGATATGGTATTTATGTTACAATACCATGCACATATATTCATTATCATACAAATGATGTGTGAGAGAAAGACAATGACAGCATTAATGAGAACTTTTGGAAGCGGATGAAAATCGAAGATTCCAGTCGGCTTGGAAAGGCGCTATCGTAGCGTCAGGAGGTGTGCAGTGTCAAAGAGGCAACCAAAAATAAAAAATAGGGAAGTATGTGCGTGCATAGTTTCCAATTTACTTACTTCAACGAACAAAATAAGGCTGTCATTGAATAAGTGCAGTGACAAGACCAAGATCAAGGCGCCATCAGAAGATATATTGATTGGCTGAAGAAACTGCATATTTTATATGCAGTTTTTTGATTTATTGGAAAAACTTTTCTGTTTTGAAGTATGGATGTATCTGACTTTCCTATGAAACTTTTAAAAATGCAGTGTTATATAATGGAAAGAGAAGAATAAGGAAGAGATACAAACAGATGGATTATTATCAGAAAATGAGGAGGTCAAAATACTATGATTCAAGACATTGCGCCCCACCAATACGACGTAGCTTACCGGACGGCCAGAGCAAAGGAAGATTCGGTGATGTTGATTTATGCTGACAATGCGTTGCTGTGCCGTATGGAGCAGGGCAAGACGGTATTTCCATCTGCCGGGGAAATTGCCAAGGCGTTTCCATTGGTCTATGAAAAAGCAAAATTTTTATTCCGTATGGATGGCCGGGATTATTTTGAGCTGCCCAGGCAGCAAGTCCCTGCTTTTTTAGACTGGGAATATTTGCCGAAAGAACGGCTGCGAAACGTACGCCCAATCTGGAAAGCCTTTGCAGGCATTACGGGTTTTCAAATACATAAATGGTACGAGGAGAATCGTTTTTGCGGCTGCTGCGGCGCGCGGATGGAGCCGCAGAGCCGGGAGCGCGCTTTAAGGTGCAGCGCCTGTGGCAAATTGCGTTATCCGCAGATCTGTCCGAGCGTAATCGTTGGGGTGACATATCAAGACAGGATTTTGCTGACCAAATATGCAAGCGGCCATAGCAGTTATCAAAACTATGCGCTGATTGCAGGTTATGTGGAGGTGGGTGAAAGCTTAGAGGATACGGTGCGCAGGGAAGTGATGGAGGAGGTTGGCTTAAAAGTCAAAAATATCCGGTATTATAAAAGCCAGCCGTGGCCGTTTACCGATACGCTTTTGGCCGGTTTTTTTTGTGAGGTGGACGGGGACGCCAAAATCGTGATGGATCAAGAGGAGCTGTCGGCAGCGGAATGGTTTGAACGGGGGCATTTGCCAAAGGAGCGTTCAGAAGCGGAGATTAGCCTGACTGGGGAGATGATGAACGCATTTCGTGACGGATGTGAATTATATGAGAAATCTTGAAAAAAAGGTAGCAGATAATCCTTTTTCGATGTATACTAATGACGATAGAGTATCCGTAGATTAGGCAACGATACATGGAGAAAAAGATAGGAGTAATGCAAGTATGTCAAGAGAGAGCGTAATGCAAAAAAGACATCAAGAAGAATCGGCGGTGAAAGAAGTGATTAGCTGGCTGATTACGATAGCGCTTGCAGTGGTTGCCGCGCTGTTTATTAAAAATTATGTGATTATCAATGCCAATATTCCTTCCGGTTCCATGGAGAATACGATTATGACCGGGGATCGTCTGTTTGGATTCCGGCTGGCATACCGTTCGGATGCGCCCGAACGCGGCGATATCATTATTTTCAAGTTTCCGGACAATGAGACGGAAAATTATGTCAAACGTGTGATTGGTCTGCCCGGCGAGACGGTGACGATTCAGGACGCCAAGATTTATATTGACGGTGCGCAGACCCCGTTGACAGAGGATTATTTAAAGGAAGAATGGACGGTTGCGACAGGCCCGTATACCTTTGAGGTGCCGGAGGATGCCTACCTGGTTCTGGGCGATAACCGGAATAATTCGTTTGACGCCCGTTATTGGGAAAATACGTATGTGACGAAGGAAAAGATTTTAGGCAAGGCATTGTTCCGTTATTATCCGTTTAAGGAGGCGGGGTCTCTGTATTGATATGATTAGATTTTTGGCAAAGCGTTTTATCAAAGAAGGGGATACGCCGCAAAAGCAGCGCCAGTCCTATGGTTTGCTCTGTGGGACGGTGGGGATTGTTTTCAATCTGCTGCTTTTTTTGGGCAAGTTTTTTACCGGACGTCTCAGCAATTCCATTG